>JBFZAQ010000177.1:0-12206 GCA_041308885.1 Candidatus Omnitrophota bacterium
GGGAAAATCAAGTACGGTATGATTATAGAAAAAAGGATGGTTATTTTAGGGGTGAAGGCATATTTTATGATCCTGATATATGGGGTAATCTATCTTTGAGACTCGACGAAACTAATAAACAACTTCAGATTAAAATAACGCCAAGATTCTTGGAGAATATTAAGAATCACGAATACCCTGAAGAATGGGAACTTGATAACGGTTATAAGTGGAAGTTTGTGACTGAATTCGAAGAATCTCAGCAGTTGGCCTTAGGGGCGGTGCCGCAGTCCGCTTCGCCGGTGGATTCAGTCGATAGTCAATGGTCTATAGTCGATAGTAAAGAATCTATAGACCCTAGACCATCGACCATAGACCCAGGCAGCTCTAGTTTACCGAATAAGTCGAGTTCGGCGATGGTGCCGGGTTTAGCGGACAAGGCTGTAGTACTTGAAGTATTAAGAAACGCTGATATCGTGATATATAATCATGCCGGTCATAGTTTTGGTGGTAAGTATTATTATGAGACCGCAAAAGTTGAGGCCGCGATGGATGATATATTTAGTGGTTTGTCTGCGGAGGACCAAAGACTGGCGCGCTCTTTTATAATCGTTACACCTGCTAACCCTTATAATTACCAAGATGACAAGCATTTATGCACGGTTACGATTGATATTGAAAAGGCCAAGAGAGATTTAGGGTCAAAAGTGGCGCAAGAAAAGTCAAGTTCGGCGGTGGAAGCCGGTCTCGCTAAGGCATTGCTTGCCAAGGTAGAGCGTTTGTTATCCGAAGAGTCCGGCTTATCCGGTGAGGCGACCCAAGAGGTCATTGTCTCATTAAGAGATTTTAGCCAGCGGTATATTTTTGAGATATTCTTAGAAGTAATTGCCGGGCTTACACAGGTTTTGTTCAGAATCCATAATGAAGATTTAAGTGAAATTATAAACAGTCTTATGTACGATAAAGAGCTTAGTATTGATTCGCTTTCGTCGGTAGAGATAGAATTAATCGCAAACCGTTTGCTGGAAGCAAATCTTGGTCAAGCAAAGCAGGAGAAACTTAGGTTAGGTCTTCAAATGTTGTTAAATGAAGCACAGGTTGATTATTCGGTTCAGAGGATAAGACAATTTGTCCAGAGATATTCGAAAATAGATACGGATGAACATATAATTGATCAAGAGTTAAGACAGTTAAAACGAGGTTTACATCCTATATTTGCGGAAAGATTGGGTAGAATAATTCAAGAGGTGGCTCCATCTGGAAGCGTTATGTATGGTTATCGTGTTGGATCCAATGAAGAAGCATTAGTAGCTGCTACCGAAGCGGCGCTGCAGTCCCCTTCGCCGGTGGATTCAGCCGCTAGTCACTCGTCGCTAGTCGCTGGCGGAGGAGAATCTACCAACGGCCAACGGCCAACGGCCAACGGCCAAAAAGGCGCTGGTTCGACGGTTAGTAAATTGAGCAGCATCCGACATTATTTTCACCAAAATTTGCGCCAACTCATTGACGAAAAAACGCAAGCCGTAATCAACGATTTAGCAGGGCTTAAACGCGGCATACTTTATACGACGCAGGTTCCGGAGTTAGATGACTTCTTGCGGGTACTTACGAGAGACATTACCGATTGGCATAAAAAACTTGAGAGAAGGCGTACTTTCGTAATTGAAGATATAAATAGGATTATAGAGTTAATTAATCTAGAGAAGGTTAGTTTGACTGATATATTCATCAAAAATAAGTTCCCGCAAGATTTTATGCCAACATACTACGCGTTACATTCCACACTAAATATTTTCTTAAGGGGCATTAATGAAGGCTCTTTACAGCAAGCCAATTGGGCCGTAGAGAAATTATTAACTAACAACCTCAAGCCAGCAAAAGATTATATACTAGGCACAGGCGCGGCAATGGAAATATTACGTTTTAAGACCAAAGATGCCTATCGTCTTGTCACGATATATACCCGGCGGCTCGAAGAAATCAAGGATAAGTACGGTAATAAAGCAATGGTCAGGCAGGAAGCTTTGTTGGACGCGCTTAATGAATTGAAACTTTCCGGATTAGAATGGTATTCGGACGAAGGTTTTTTTTCGCTTGATAAGATTCAAGTGCGTAAAACACTCCCCAAGGCGCCGGCGCCGAAGTCCGCTTTGCCGGAAAAAGGGGCTAGTTCGGCGGTGCAAACACCAGGTTTATATAAAGAATTACAATCTTTATCACCCGATGTTAAGAAGATGATAACTAATATCGAAAATGTAAAAAATTTTCGGCCGGGCATCAGTGTGCCGGAAAGCGAGCTTTATGAACAAGAAAAAGTTCATCTAGCGACTCCTGTAAGAGTAATGCTCTCCCTTAAAATCATACTATCCAAAATGTTTTCTATAGAAGAGCGAGATTTTCTTTTTGCAAAAGGAATATTTTTTGTGGATGAAAGAAGCCATAATAATATCGATGGAATACCTTGTGTCTTGTTTGTTCTGCGTTGCGATGAACAGAAATTAGAAATGTTAAAGCAAGCCGTAGCAGAAGCGACGGCGCCGCAGGCCGGTTCGCCGGTGGATTCAGTCGATAGTCAATGGTCTATAGTCGATAGTAAAGAATCTATAGACCATAGACTATCGACCATAGACCCAGGCAGCTCTGGTTTACCGAATATGTCGAGTTCGGCGGTAGAGGTTGAGCAGATAGGCGCACAGATTATGTCGAAGCTTGCAGCAGATAAGAGGGTTAAAGAGGAGCAACACAATACGGTAAAATCGTGGTTAAATTACATTATACAAAAAGGGGAATTTACGCCGCAAGACGTATTAACTGCTCTTAAGGCAGCCGTGTTATCCGTAGAATTTCTTAATTCTCCCCGATTCCTTCGCCAGTACGAGAGTGATAAAGGATTTGACGATTTTGGAGCAAGCAAATTCATGCTTGATAGTTTTGGATTAAAAGATCGTTTTAAAGGTTTCATGGAAATGATTGTATTGTTTGAAAATATCAAAGAAAGCTCTTTGTTAGGCTCTTCGGATAAGGCTTTACTTAAAAGTGGCAAGCTCGATGACTCAATCCGAGGCCTTTTAACAATACTAACCAATAATGTTTCGCCAAGAGCTAGCATGATGGAATCCGGCTATTGGGAATCAATATCTGCCGCTGTTGCTACATTGCGCAGCTTCTTGGAAGAGCGCGCCGAAGCAGCTCCGAAGGCCGGAAACGACGAAGGCGTCGGTTCGCCGGGTGGAGAAAAGACAAATTCATCTCCCATTACACAAAAAAGTTTTACCGATAGAATTCTCAGACACTTTTCATCATTTATTAGCGCTAAAGACCATAATGAAGGTTTAGAATTGGCAAAGAAATATGAACGCAGCGTTTACGATTGGTTGAATGCAATAAACAAAATAACGCGAGATAGCAACGCTCAGGGGGCAGCTATTGAAGCATTTGTAGTTTATACAAAGGGGAAAAACCTTGTCCTCAGGGATATTCTGGATGAAAAATTAGCAGAAAAAGTTTGGCCAGCGAATAGGGCCGCATTAAGAGAAGTGACATTGGCATTTGAACAGGAACTTAGAGGTAAACAAATTAACCATAACGAGCTAACTATTATTGCAGAAATTATTGACCTAGCTGTTAAACGGGCTGCACAAACCATAGGGGCGAGTTCGGCGGTGGAGGCAAGACTTTTAGTGCCGCAGCAAAATGGTTTTGTTGTACAAAGTTTAGAAAATATAAAGCGCGTAGTTAGAGGCAATAGGGAGCTTCAAGATTCATTTGAAAAAACGCTTTGCCAATCTATGCTTAAAATGGAACCCCGTGACATACTGATAAGTAGTTTTACGAACTTAGATGTGCGAAATATAATCTCATGGTTGGATTTTGAGTCGGATCGTTTAAGAAAGGCAGATTTTGATCCCCGTCTGCCTGAACATATTGGTGCTTTATCATTCTATCTTGTTCAGGTAATGAATCTTTTTGAATCAGAAAGTATAAACTTGAAAAGTATCATTTATCCTATTGAGGGGGATGCCAGTTCGGCGGTGAATGATTTTCTAACCCTGATTGAGCGGAGCTTTAGGCTTGCGCAAAAGAATACTATCCCTGAAAGAGAAGCTGAGCTGGAAATAGAGCGCAGAGAGAATGTTTTCTTACGCTTTAAAGATGAGGATATTGTTAATGTGTTGCAATGGTTAAGGGGGATTTTGCAGTCCGGTATTTCAAAGCAAGAGTTTTTATTCATAATGAAAGCTATCGAAATTTTCTTGAGGCCTACATGGAAGAAGACCCCGCAGAATCTGGAAACTTTAGCAGACTTAAGAGAATCTAGCGAAATGTATCTATATGGCTCTGGGATTGTTGAATTCTACGGATCGATAACAGAAGAAAGAAGGTTATCTCTAATAAAAAAAGCCAATGAATTTTGTGAAATACTAAACTTATTCTTTAGGATTATCCCAGAAACCACGACTTATAGTGTGGCTAGTCACTTAAATAGAGACAGAATAGAAGTGGGGAAAATTATTACAGGAGCGATTCAAGAGAATGCGTTGCAATTCTATCCTGAAGAGCCAGTTAATATCGGATTCACTTCTCTATCGACGCCGCAGGCCGGCTCGCCGGTAACTTTGCCAGCATCTTCAGAATTAGAACAAGTATACACTCCATTTGGCACTATCCCTGATTATAGGACACATATAGACGGAATAGCAGAAGCATTTCTTACGATTAGAATATCACCGAAAGACGGGAGGTATTTCTTTATTTTGAAAGAAGTAATTCCGTCACCGCATGCCTGGGAACCCCAGATAATTCAAGGAGAAAGTATTTATTTTTATGCATTTCTTGGTGAATACCTGACATATACCGAATCCTTAGATCGAATTTGGAAGATTATGCAACATCTCGAAAGTAAAATTGTACCTCTTAAAATGTTGCAAAATAGATTGTCTGGGATATTAAAGCAGAATGTTAATTTTGTTAAGATAGGATCAGCCTCCGAGATGTCTGCGCAGACCGATGAGGGCAAAGGCTCCGGTTCGCCGGCAGAAAGAGGAGCCAGCTCGGCGGTGGGAGGTTTAAAACCCGGCGGTATCTCATTCCGCCCTCAGGATATGATTATCAAATACGAACCTATGGGAAGCTTGCAGGGGTTGAACTTTAAGTTACCCACGCTAAGCTATAATGACTTGCAGAAGATGAGTCTGGCTGCCGAGGCTAAGCAGATTAATCAGATGCTAGCCGGCGGGATCGCGCCTTCGGGCGAGCGGCTCAAGGAATTCCTGGCGGCCTGCTGCCAGAAGCAGGAATTAAGCGGTCATTTGGATGAGGCGGCTACTTGGGTGATTGAGGCTTGCCGTTTGGACGAGGACGCCGGACGGGAGAGCTCGGTTGAGCTTAAGGAAGCGATAGTAATCTTGGAGAACATCGCGGCATAATTTTTTACTTGACGCGCGGCAGATATAAAGTATACTAATGGTTACTTACAATATGAGTAACCCTACCTTTAAATATTCCCAGCGAATTTGTGCGGTAGTTTTGGGCGGTCTGCTTTTGAGCGGCGTAGCGGCATTTGCTCAGAAGAAGAGCGCTTTAGACGATTCCTTTAGCCCTTCGGTTAAAAAAACCGATTATTCTTCCAGCGTTTCTTCGGCTGCGAAAGAGCTGACCGAGAAGCAGAAAATGGCCCGGCAATACCGCGCGGAAGGCATTATTCTGCAAAAGCGGGGAGATTTGGCCAACGCCATGGCTTTGTTTGAGAAGTCCGCGCAATTGGATCCCGTATATGCGGTGGCCTTTAATGATTTAGGGGTAATCCTCGAAGCTCAAGGCCGGGTTCAAGAGGCTAAGGATTGCTATCTGCACGCGGTGCAGTTAGATCCCAAATATTTAAGCGCTTATACTAATCTGGCATTGATCTGTGAAAATGAGCGGGAGTTGGTTCAAGCCGCCGCGTATTGGCGTAAACGCGCTGAGCTGGGTTTACCCGGTGATCCCTGGACTAAAAAAGCCCAGTCTCGTTTTGAAGATATCGAGTTGATTTTACGGGATGAGCGGCCTCAAGGGGAGGTGATCGAATCGCAGGTTATATCTTTGGAGCAAAGCGTTGATGATCACAAGACGCTGGTTAAGAAGGATGATGCAGCTAGAGCTCAAGATGAATTTCGTAAAGCCAAGATTCTGCTTGAAGAAGGAGACACACTTAACGCGTATACCTTAGCCATGAAGGTCAAACAGCTTGATCCCGCGTGCCCCGGTATCGACGAATTTATAGCCAAAGCCCAGACAAGAATTTTAGCGCGATAGCCGTACTCTTTTTATAATCCCTACCATATTCTATTCCATGTTGTAATCAATGACCAAGAAACGTTTATACTTAGTTGATGCTACTGCTTTTTGTTACCGGGCTTTCTACGCGGTGGGGGGGTTATCTACATCATTCGGCCAGCCGACCAATGCCATTTTTGGGTTTACAGCCATTTTACAGAAGATTTTTAAGACCCAGGCGCCCGAGTATATGGCCGTATGTTTTGATGTCTCGCGGGATACTTTTCGGCAAAAGAAGTTTGCCGAGTATAAGATCCAGCGGCCGCCGATGCCTGACGGCTTATCCAGTCAGATCGCTTATATCAGGCAAGTAATTTCCGCTTTCGGTTTGGTTATTTGCGAGAAAGCCGGATATGAAGCTGATGACGTTATCGCCACCCTTGCGGTCCGGGCGCGCAGGGAAGGGTTCGCGGTAACTATTATCAGCCAGGATAAAGATATCCTACAATTGGTTAATTCGGACGTGGAAGTGCTCAATCCAGCCAAGGATGACGCTCCTAGATACACCGTGGCCAAAGTCCAAGAGCGGTATGGGGTTGATCCGGAAAGAATTGTGGATATTATTGCTTTAATGGGTGACAGCGCGGATAATATTCCCGGGATACCGGGAATTGGCGAGAAGACTGCGGTCAATCTTTTAAAAAAATTTGGTACGGTAGAAAAAATCCTGGCCCGCGTTGACGAGATACCTCAGGAAAAATTACGTACGGCCATTACCGAACACGCCCAGCGCGCAGTTCTAAATAAGGAGTTGGCCTTGTTATATGATAATGTAGAGTTGGATACGCGGTTGGAAGAATTTAAAACCAGATTACCGGATTATCCCGCTCTTTTTAAGCTTTATACTTATTTGGAATTTAAATCTTTACTTAAGTCTTTGCCGCGGATCGAGGAAGACAAGCTGCCGCCGCCGGACATTAAGGGCATCTCAGATCAATCCCTGCCGAAGATATTCCATAATGTCGATACGGTCATTTTAGGCTTGGATGAAGCCGCTAATATTATTTTACTTTTGGATTCCGGTTATTATCGTCTCGAGCGTAAAAATATAGGGGATAATTTCCGGCGTTTGTGCGCTGACCAACAGATCAAGAAAATCGCTCATGATCTGAAGCGTTTGCAAGCCGAGCTTATGCCTCAGGGTTGTATTTTAAGCGGGTTATATTTTGATACGATGTTGGCCTGGTATCTGCTGGATCCGTCTCATGCCAGTTATGATGTAAGCGATATCGCCTATAAATGTTTGGATGTTTTGCCGGCACAGGCGGGGGCGGATATATTCCAGGCCTTGGAGTTGGTGCGTAAGCTGGAGCCATGCTTAGAACAGCAATTGCGCGAAAAATTCCTCTGGGATTTATTCAGTAAGATCGAAATCCCGCTGACTACTGTGCTGGCGGATATGCAGGTAACCGGCGTTGCTCTGGATACGGCATTTTTAGCGCAATATTCGACGCAACTGCAGGGGAGGTTAGTTAGTTTGGTTGAGCGGATTCATGCTTTATGCGGCTGCGAGTTTAACATTAATTCGCCTAAGCAATTAGGCCAAGTGCTTTTTGAGCGGTTGAAGTTGCCGGTGGTCAAAAAGACTAAGACCGGCCCGTCTACCGACGAAGAAGTCTTACGGACATTGGCCCGGGAGCACGAATTGCCGCGGCTGCTCCTTGAATACCGGCAGTTGATGAAGTTAAAGAATACCTATGTCGATGCCCTTCCGGTTTTGATTCAAGCCGGTACCGGCAGGCTGCATACTTCTTTTAATCAGACGGGTACCGAGACCGGCAGATTAAGCTCGACTAATCCGAACTTACAGAATATTCCCATCAAGACTGATGCCGGTAAGCAAATTAGAAAAGCCTTTGTGGCTTTTGACAAAAAAAGTGTTTTGTTGTCCTGCGATTATTCGCAGATTGAGTTGAGGATTCTCGCCCATCTTTCTCAGGATGAGATTTTGACTGAAGCTTTTCGGCAGGGCCGCGATATTCATAAAGCAACCGCGGCTTTAATCTATGGAGTTACCGAAGCAGACGTAAGCGACCAGATGCGCGACGTGGCCAAGCGGGTAAATTTTGGGATCATTTACGGTTTGACCTCATACGGGTTATCCCGGGATTTGGGTATTTCTCCTGCGCAAGCGCAAGGTTTTATTGACGCCTATTTTCTGCGTTATCCGGGAGTAAGGTTATATCTGGACGGACAGATCAAGAAGGCCGAAAGCGATGGATTTGTAGTAACGCTCATGGGAAGAAGGCGTTACATCCCGGAAATAAATAATAAAAGTTTATCTTTGCGGCAGTTTGCCCAGCGGCAAGCAGTTAATGCGCCGATCCAGGGCTCGGCGAGCGACTTGATAAAATATGCCATGATTGAGATTTACGCTGAGTTAAACCAGAATAAATTCCGGGCTAAGATGATTATGCAGGTGCACGATGAGCTGGTGTTCAATGTCCCGGAAGATGAGCTGCGGGTTTTGGCGGTAATGGTTAAAGCCAAGATGGAGCAGGTGATTAAGTTGGATGTCCCGATTGGGGTAGATATGAAGCAGGGGCGGAATTGGTCTGAGATGGAGCCGTTAGGATGAAGATTGTTTTGTGCGCGTCGGAAATGGTCCCTTTTGCCAAGACCGGCGGCCTGGGCGACGTGCTCGGGGCTTTGCCGCTGGCTTTAGACGCGCTTGGGCATGAGGTTGTGGTAACCTTGCCTAAGTATAAAAATATCCCTCAAGGCAGCCTGCCGGAAATTGCCCATCTTGCCGATGCCACCGTATTGCGGTTGGGAGAGCGGGGGAGGGTATATTTAATTGAGCACCCGTCTTATTTTCAGCGGGAGGATTTATACGGCGATAAAACGGGTGATTATCCCGACAATTTGGAGCGTTTTGCCTATTATTGCCGAAGCACGCTGGCGTTGCTTAAACGCGAATCTTTTTCCCCGGATATTATTCATGTGCACGACTGGCAGGCGGCGTTAATACCGGTGTTGCTTAAGGCCGCGGCGCCGGCGGATAAGTTTTTTAAGAATACGCGGGTAGTCTTGACTATCCATAATATCGGTTATCAGGGTATTTTTCCTAAAGGGGATTATGATTCGCTTGGTATTGACCAGCGTTTTTTTAATCCGCAGATGCTCGAGTTTTTTGGCTCAATAAATTTATTAAAAGGGGGGATTGTTTTCTCCGACGCGATTACTACCGTAAGCCCGACCTATGCCCGGGAAATTCAGACTCCGGAACTCGGCTTTGGCCTGGATGGTGTTTTGCTGCACAAACGCAGCGCGCTCTACGGAATACTAAACGGCCTGGATTATTCGCTTTGGAATCCGGCTACGGACAAATATATAGCGCGGAATTATTCGGCGGCGTCCCTAGACGATAAGCATGTCAATAAGCAGCATTTACAGCAGGTGTGCGGGTTTACCGTGTCGGATAAGCCTTTGCTTTGCGGCATAGTTTCCCGCCTAGCGCAGCAAAAGGGGTTTGATTTATTGCGTCGAGTGGCCGGTAAATTGCTGCTCAGGGACGTGCAGTTAGTGGTTTTGGGTTCAGGTGATGCGGTTTATGAGAAGTTTCTCGGGAATTTGGCTCGGCAGCATCCGAAAAAAGTCTGCGTCCGCCTAGGATTTGACGATCCGTTTGCCCACGCGATTTACTCCGGGGCGGATTTATTTCTGATGCCGTCGCATTATGAGCCGTGCGGATTAACTCAAATGATTAGCTTAGCCTATGGGACGCTGCCGCTTATTTATAAAACCGGCGGTCTGGCGGATACGGTGAGCGAAAAAAATGGGTTTGTTTTTAACGTATATTCCGAGGGCGAGCTGCTGAAGGCAATCAAGCGAGCGATTGACCTTTTCGCTAATCCCGGCGCTTGGCGCGCCCGCATGGAGGAAGCCATGGGTTGTCGTTTTTCTTGGGATGTATCGGTAAAAGAGTATATTCGTGTCTATGAAAAGATTAAAACGTCGTCATCCTGAGCAAGTGTTAATCGTCGGGGTCACCGGCAGTTTCGGAAGCGGTAAAACTACGGTAGCGAAGTTTTTTGGCGCCTGTGGAATGCGAGTTATCGATGCCGACGCGATCGCTCATGCCTGCCTTGGCACAGGGTCATCGGCGTATCGCAGGATCGCGGCCTTGTTCGGCCGAGGCATCCTTGGTCCGGATAAAACGATTAATCGCAGGCTGTTGGCTGAGGCTGCTTTTGGAAATCGCGGGCTGGTGCGCAAGCTGAATGCTATTGTTCATCCTCAGGTTATTCGGGCTATCCGCCAAAATGTGGCTGACATGCGCGGCGGCTGGGTGGTGATCGACGCGCCGCTGCTTATTGAATCCGGTTTACATAAGTTATGTGATTATGTCATAGTTGTCAGAAGCAAGCGTGAGATTCAGATCCGCCGGATGACGCGTAAATTCTCACTTTCACGGAGGCAGGTGGTTCAGCGTCTTAGCGCTCAGTTGTCTTTACGCGCTAAACGCGGTTTTGCCGACTTTATTATAGATAATAGCGCAACAAAAATTAAGACCAAGCGGCAAGTACAACAGGTTTGTACTTTTATTAAAGGAGGAAAGACGTGGAGAAGTTAGACATTGGCGAACTTAAAGACATGAAGATTACTGAGCTTAATAAGCTTGCCAAGGATTTTAATGTTAACGGAATCAGCGGTATCAGGAAGCAGGATTTGATCTTTAAGATCCTTCAGGCTCAGGCGGAAAAAGAAGGCCTTATGTTCGGGGAGGGTGTTTTGGAAATCCTGCCTGAAGGCTTTGGCTTTTTACGTTCGCCGAACTATAATTATTTGCCTTGTCCGGATGATATTTATATTTCTCCTTCGCAGATTCGCAAGTTTGAACTGCGTACCGGGGATACGGTCAGCGGTCAGATTCGTCCGCCGAAAGAGGGGGAGAAGTATTTTGCCCTGCTTAAGGTTGAGGCGGTGAATTTTGAAAATCCGGAAGACGCCAAAGAAAAGGTTTGTTTCGATAATCTGACGCCGGTTTATCCGCATGACCGCTTTATTCTCGAGAATAAACCCGATGAGATCTCGACCCGAGTCATGGATTTGTTGACGCCTATCGGCAAGGGGCAGCGCGGGATGATTGTCGCCCAGCCGTATAGCGGCAAGACCGTTTTACTGCAAAAGATCGCCAATTCCATCGTGACCAATCATCCGGATGCTATACTTATGGTCTTATTGATCGATGAGCGGCCCGAGGAAGTCACCGATATGCAGCGTAACGTCAAAGGCGAGGTAATCTCATCGACTTTTGATGAGCCTCCGGAGCGGCATGTGCAGGTAGCCGAGATTGTATTGGAAAAGGCTAAGCGTCTGGTGGAGCATAAAAAAGACGTGATTATCCTTTTGGACAGCATTACCCGTCTAGCCCGGGCGTATAACTCGGTGATCCCGCATAGCGGCAAGGTATTGTCGGGGGGTATTGATTCCAATGCTTTGCAGAAGCCCAAACGGTTCTTTGGCGCGGCCCGCGCTGTGGATGACGGTGGGAGCTTGACTATCATTGCCACGGCGTTGGTAGAAACCGGAAGTCGCATGGATGACGTCATCTTCGAGGAATTCAAAGGCACCGGCAATATGGAAATTCAGCTTGACCGCAACCTCTTCCAGAGGAGAATATATCCCGCAATTGATATTAAGCGTTCCAACACCAGACATGAAGAGCTATTGCTTAAGCCTGAGGTGTTGCAGCGGGTTTGGATCTTAAGGAAAGTGCTTAATGAGCTGAATAATGTGGAGGCAATGGATCTATTGATCGAGAAGTTGTCGAAAACCAAGAGGAACGATGAGTTTTTGAATGGGATGAACCAGTAGGAAAGTTCAAAGCTCAAAGGTCAAAATTCAAAGTTTAATAACAAATATATCAAGCAAAAGGAGAGTTAGCAATGAAAGACAAAATCCCCCCA
>JBFZAQ010000178.1:0-3556 GCA_041308885.1 Candidatus Omnitrophota bacterium
AGGTGCCTTCCGAAGAAGCAGAAGTGATCTTTTCTAACCCCGGTGTTGTGGCAAGCTGGTTCTCCAGCACTTCGGTAACTTTAGCCTCTACGTCTTCCGGGCTTGCGCCGGGGTAGCTGGAAATGACACTGATAGAAGGCGGCTCGATTTCAGGCATGCTATCTATGCCTATCCTGGTAAGGCTATAGAAAGCCAGCACGATGATCGCGGAAAAGATCATTAAATTCGTTACCGGCCTTTTAACTCCGAATTCGGGGAAATTCATTCTTTCTCTTCCTCCATAATTACCTGCGCATCCTCGTAAAGTTTCTGCTGCCCCATGATCACAACCAAATCGCCTTCGCGAAGGCCTTCCCTTACTTCATAATACGGCCCCTGACGGATACCCGCGGTAATGTTTCTTAAAACCGCTTTCTGGCTCTCTATAATATAGACGTATAAGTTAGGTTCTTTGCCCATAATCGCTTCTTTTAAGATCGCCGGCACATTGTGATGCTCGGCAAGCACAAGGCTTACCTTGCTGAACATTCCCGAGCGCAGCTTGCTTTCCGGGTTATCTACGGCAATTTCAATCGGCGCTGCGCGCGTAGACAAATCTACTACCGGGCTGATCTTTGTTACCCGGCCGCTGAATTCTTCTTCCGGATACGCATCTACCTTAACCTTTGCTTTTTGATCCAGGGCAATTTTTGAATAATATTTTTCCGGGATGTCTAAATCTATTTCTACGCGCCTCATGTCAACCACCAACGCAATGGGCGTTTGCGTCGTGACATTCTCTCCGATATCCACATAAACCCTGCCGATAACGCCGGTAAGCGGGCTTTCTACGGGGGCCTTTTCAAATTTAAAACCGACTTCATCGCGGTCGATATAGGCGACTGCTTCGCCTTTATTGACGAGGCTTCCGTCCTCCTTGATTTTCTCGATAATTTTCCCGGCTACCTTGGGATATATTAACGCCTCTTCCTGCGCCCTGATATTACCCGCGTAATCAACCGTTTCCTCGAGGTCTTTCAATTCAACCCTGGAAACCTTAACCGGGATTATCGCTTTTGCGGCCTGCTTTTTCCCATCTTTTTGGCAGCCTAACGCAGCCAGCGCTATCAATGCCGCTATAATCAGTTTCTGCGGACTAAGCATCATTCCTCCAGTTTAATATTGTTCTTGACCAGGGTTATACCTTGAGATTTATCCAGATTAACCAGGGCAATATTATAATCGATCAACGCCCTGATATAGTCGAGCTCGGCCTGCGATAATTTATCCTGATAATCCAGCATGTCGTGAGTAGAAACCTGCCCCGCCGCGTAACGCTCTTTCTGCGCATCGTAGTTCTGGGTCTCTTTTTCCTTGGAAAGCGTAGCCGCATCTACCTGCTGTTTTTGCGTTTTGGCCAACCTTACCTTGTCCCTTATTTCCAGAATAATATTCTGCTCCAATCTTTTAAATGCGAGCAACGCCTGGGCTTTCTCTAACTGCCTCTGGTCGTGTTTTGCCCGGTCTCCGCTCCCCCAGGGAAGGCTGAATTTGACCCCGACGCTCCAGTCCGTATAATCGGAGTCGATTTTCGCAAGGGCGTCCTGATAGTCTTTCCCTAACCCGTTTAAGCCGAAACTGCCTATCAGGTCAACGGTAGGAAACAAGGCGTTCCTGGCAGTCACGATTTCGATATCCCGGCTTTTCAAATCTATCTTCGCAGAATAGTAATCCGGCCTGTATTCAAAGGCGTCCTTGAGGCTTTGCAATAAATCCGCATCTTCGACAATAAATGCCGGCTTATCCGTCAGTTCGATCCTGGCGTTCCAGACTTCAGGATCATCAACTAAATTGGTAATGAGCTTAAGGTCATCCTCGGCTTTCTTGACCTGGGACTCGGCGGTAAGCACTGTTTTTTCTCTTTGCGCCGCGGCAGCTTCTGTTTCCAGTAAATCAACGGAGCTGATAAGCCCCTTCTGGTATCGCGCATTGTTTATTTCCAATAAATGCCGGGCGCGCTCTAAAGACAACCTGGCAATAGCATAGTTTTCAAGGTAAAAAATATAGTTGTAATAAGCTATTTTCGCTTTGCTGATAGCATCCATAACCGTATCTTTGAAAGAAGCGCCGGATTGTAATCTGTTATTCCGGGCGACAATAATATCCGCCTTGTTTACCGTTACGCCGAAATCCCTGAAAAGCGGCTGGGTAATGGTTATCTTTGGCTCTGTCGCGTAATAAGGATTCGGGCTCTGCGTAGTTATGCTGCTCTTATATCTTTCATTGAAGAATCCTATATCGTATTCCGTCCCGGTGATGAGCTTTCCGGAAACCCCGGCATTAAAGTCCGTATCGTTACTTTTTGAAGTCCCTGGATAGGCGGTGCTGACGGACGGTTCGGCGTTAGCGTGCAATGTATAATCGGCGCTAAACGCCGGCTCAAAAACGGATTTAGCGATCGTCACATCGTCATCTTTTAATTTTGGCTCGATGCGCTTGATAAGGATTTCAGAGTTATTCTTTAACGCATAGGCAATGCAATCGATCAAACCTATCTTTAAAACCCTGTCCTGCGCGCCGCCGGCCATATAAACAGCTTTTTCTATCTCCCCCTCCCTCTCATCCGCCTCTTTAAACTTGTCCTTTGCCACGGCAGAAGGAACAAGGCTGCAGGACAGCCCGATATACAGACAAAAGATTAGCGTCTTTTTAAGCATTTTGCCCAATTAATTTTGCTTTAAATCAGAATTCTCTTTGATTAATATCTCTTTTATTTGCAAAAGGATGCGCAGATAGTCCTGCCGGTCAGCCTCAGAGATCTTGCCGAATATCTTTATGATCATCCGGTGCTTGCCCTCATTGATATTTTTTACTAAAGTATCTCCTTTAGCGGTTAATTTTATTTTAATAATCCGGCGGTCCTGCGGGTCGTAGATCCTCGCGCAATGGCCGCTTTTTACGAGGCGGTCGATAATTCCGGTCATGGCTGCCATGGTAACGCCCATAAAACGCGAAAGGTCTTTCATCCTGGCTTCCCGTTCGATCTCCAAAAAATGCAAAATCATTATTTGCGGCAGGGTGACCTTGCCTTTATGCAATTCAACCGCCATGCATCTGGTAAATTCTTTCATCATGATGGGCATGATCTCGCCCATTTTATCGGCAAAATGGCTGAGAGAAATGACGGGCATATTTAATCTCCTTAATAGTTAGTTATATTGACTATTAATGTAATTAAGTATACCGCAAAAAGCGATAGATGTCAAGCCCGAAATGCCCAAACGCGTTTAACAGGAAGATTATTTTGGCAAATATCGACTGCGGGGATCTGCGGGAGATTGCGCAAGCAGGGGCGTCTCATCCAGCATATCAACTTCCGAAAAAGTAACTGTGTTGCTTTTTACTTTCTCAAGCTTCACGATTGAAAAACCGATATGGTTCGGCCGGTGAGGGCTGCGTATCGCAAATATGCCATGCTCCTTGTCCTCAAGGAATGGCTTTCCGGCGAGCCGCTCTTCTTTTGAACGGTTGAAGCAGTAAATCAAAATAAGGCGTGTGAATAAGATCGGAAGAGCAC
>JBFZAQ010000179.1:0-19695 GCA_041308885.1 Candidatus Omnitrophota bacterium
GATCGCTATTCGTGAGGAGTTGACCGACCAGTGGCAAAAGCGCGGCATTAAAGAGCAAAAGGAATATGAGATATTGACCGCGGAGATTTCTAAAGCGACTTTTGAGATGACCCCTTCGGCGTACAAGAAGCATAAAGGGCTGAAGCGCGAAAATCTTAGGGATCATATGACTGATTTGGAGCTTATCTTTTCGATGCTTGGAGAGGCTTCTACCAAAGAAATTGCGATTAATAAGGACGCGCAAGGTTTTGTTGAAAATAAGCAAGCCGCCTTTGAGGGTGGCGCTGTCGCTGGCAACGCGAGAAGAGATTTGGAGCATAAAAGCGGTAAGAAAGTAATCAGTAGAGAAAATTATCGAAGATTGCCGCAAAATAAGAAGTTATTGAAGTAGAAGCTATGCAATGATGAGACGCATTTTTCTCGTATTATTGATCACTGTGGTTATTTGTTTTTTTACAAGTGAATGCTTTGCGTATTTAAGTTACCCAAATGATTCTTTTGGCGGTTTTTGGCAGGGGTTATGGCATGGTATTATTTCTTTTGTTACGCTTCCGCTGAGCGTTTGGTTTCCTTCGAATATCCATGTCTATAATTCAAGCAACAATGGGTTTACATACAATGTTGGGTTTTTTATCCCTGCCATCTTGGAGTGCGAAGCAAGTATTCCTTTTATTCAACTGGTAGATGTTATGATAGGATGTATCGTATTGGATTTTAAGTGGGCCAGACAGCCAGAGAGAAAAGCAGATGTGTTTAAAGGTAAGGTTTGTGATTTTCTGAAAGGAAAATTAGGGTTACAGTCGTTGTCGGGGAATTTTACTAAGCATGAACCGAATTACTTTAGCGTATGGGAGTTTAATCCGAAGCAGAAATAAAAATGCGAGCCATCGACCCAGTCAACGCCCGCATTGAAAATATATCCTATAATGCGTTATTTGTCAAGAAGTATGAGTCCATATCGTCCTTATAAAGTTATTCATACGGAAACATTCGCAGCCTTGAGCGAAGCACGGCAAAGAGAAAAATTTTATAAATCAACGACTGGACGCTGCCGTCCACGCCTACCCGTTTTATTTTTTTAAAGATATTGGTAAATGGGCAGTTACAACGCAACCTCGCTTAAAGCAGGAGGTTGTGTTTGTTTTTATATGGAAGTGTTTGCTTCTTTTTACCGTTGGCAGCGTCTAAAAGCCGAATATTCTTGCTAAAACTGTATACCAAATGTATACCTGTTGAACTACAGGATGATTCTCATATGGCTACTATGTTAGCGATGGCAGAGGCCGCGATTGGGGATAAATATATTATTAAAGATCTGTCAATTGGGAAAAGTATAACAGGCCTGTGCAAGACTAGTTGTTAAATTGTGCATAAAATTTTGTTGATTTGTGCATAAATATATGGTATGGTTATTCCTGTAGAAGGAGTGCATATGAAGTATATCTACCGATGGTTGGAGGCGAGGCTTGAAGATGCCCTGAAGGCACACCCTGTGGTCGTATTAACAGGCCCCAGGCAGGTTGGCAAGAGCACCCTTTTGGAGCACGCGGGATTTTTGAAGCATTGGCGGTATATCACGCTGGATGATCCCGAGGCGTTGGAACAAGCGAGGGAGGACCCGAAAGGGTTGTTGTGGGAAGACAAACCCACTATTATTGATGAAGCACAACGGTGCCCGGAGCTATTGCTTACGGTTAAATACCTTGTTGACAAAACCGATCGTCACAGGAATTTCATTCTATCTGGTTCTGGGAATATATCGTTACGTCAAGCGCCACGAGAGACATTAGCAGGAAGAGCAACGTATTTACATTTAACCGGATTCGCGCATAGAGAAATGCGGGGATTTTCCGCGCAAGGGATTTTTGCAGAAATTTGGTCAGACCGGGATGTTAAGGTGTCGACTATCGAGTCATCTTTAGATCTCACTCAAACTATATGGCGGGGCTGCCTACCAGGCGTCGCGCTCGCTACAAACGAGAAAATAGCCTTGGAGCGTCTCAGCGGTTATATTGATACGTATATCCAGCGTGATATCCAGGATTTAGTTAAGGTTCGCCATCCGCAGCATTTTCGTCGTTTGATGGAAGCCTTGGCGCGCGCAACAGGCTGGGAATCCGTGCAAGAAGAGCTATCCAAGGAATGCCTTGAGACGAGGACAAATGTCAGCAGGTATATGAGTTTGTTGCAAGATACCAATCTATTGTATGAGTTAAAGGGGTATGCAATTAAGAACGAGAGGGCGTATAAACAATCAAAATATTATTGGTTCGATTCCGCGGCAGCGTGTTTTCTTGCGGGTATCCATTCGGCTCCGGAGCTGAAAAAAGCTCATGTGAGAGGGCGGTATCTCGAGAATTTTATCTTGCAGCAAATTTTATCGTGGTCTTCCCTGCAATTGATTGTGCCCGAATTATTTTATTGGAAACCAAAGGCTGGCGACGCCGAGGTTGATTTTGTCGTCTCTTCAGCAGAACGTACCGTAGGAATAGAAGTTAAATTGAGTGATCGCATTACGTTTGGCGACACTAAGCCGATGCGCGGGTTTATGAAGTTGCACCCTCAAGTTTCAAAAGGCGTCATCGTTTATTCGGGCAATAAGATTTATCCTGTGGCTACGAATGTGTATGCAGTTCCTTGGGAAGCTTTTTAACACAAGAAGCAAAAATATGATGACTATTTCTTCTAAAACTATACGGTTTCTGTAGGTGCAGTTTAGTGTATAGCAAATGAGTTGCGTTAGCATAACTGATTGATTATAATAGAGTTGGAAAAGGTATGGTCCACGTCCCTGTCTCTCCGCCATTATTGCTGCTCAGGCGAACCCTGGCAGGCGTGATAAGCCAGGGTTGCCATGAGCTGCAATGAGGGACGTGGTTAATGGTATCGGACTCTGGCGAGAAAATAGAAACGTCCTTTTTTCTCGGGCCATTAAAGCCGTAGATTCGAAGAGAAAACGCCCTGCGATTCATGATTCTGGGAAGAGATTATTATAGATGTAATGTAAAATGGTGAATTATGCATCCCGTGCTTGAACAAATGATTAAGACCGGAAGCGTGGAGGCGGCTGATGGCGCAGCCCGTAAGGTGCATTCTGCTATTTCTCTTGCCTCCGGTATTTTTCTTCAGGAATTGATCCGGGAGTTAAAGCCTAAGAATAGTATTGAGGTGGGGTTGGGATATGGGGCTTCGGCGCTTTTTATCTGTGAGGCGCTGGGGCCCGATACCGGCAGTAGGCATGTGGTAATTGACCCTTATCAGTACGCGCCGGATTTTCTCGGCAAGACTTTTGAAGGCATAGGAATGCTTAACCTTAAGCGGGCCGGGTATGCCGGTATGGTTGAGTTTTCGAGTTTGCCTTCCTCGCAGGCCCTGCCGCAGATGGCGGCTCAAGGTAGGAAATTTGACTTTGCTTTTATCGACGGCTGGCATACCTTTGACCATGCCCTGGTAGATTTTTTTTACATTGATCAGCTTCTCAAAATAGGGGGGATAGTTTGTTTTGACGATGCCAATTGGCCGTCTTTGCGCAAGGTTTGCCGGTACATTGCCGCCAATCGGGCTTATGCAGTTTATAAAACTCACGGGCACGAAGCGCTATCGGTTAAGAGAAGAGTGTTTCAGCGGATGGTTAAGTTTCTGCGGCCATTTAAGGAGCAAATGCGTTTTTTAAAACCCGAGGTTAGCGTCCCGGATTCGAGTTTGGGGCTTTCAGGTTTATGTATTGCCTTTCGTAAGCATGCCGATGACCGCCGGCACTGGGCGGCGCACAACGAATTTTAGGAACTGGGGAGATAATACCCATGCAATCAAAGTTTAAAAAACTCACCCCGGATCTGATGGTTAGAGACGTGGCTAAGGCGGTCAATTTCTATACCCAGAAGCTGGGGTTTACATTAAACATGCTGGTCCCCGAGAATGAGAAAACTATCGAGGCCAAAATTATCGAGGGCAAAGAGTACATTTATGCCATGGTCAGTAGAGACGAAGTATTCTTTATGTTCATGCGCCGGGATGTTTATGAAGACGATATCCCCGCGCTTAAAGGCGCGGCTCTCGGGGCCTCGGCGGCTTTTTATTGCGATGTGGAGAATGTCAGCGAGCTTTATGAATCTTGCAAGGGGCAAGGTGTAGAGATTATTAAAGACCTGTCTGTTGCTTGGTACGGAATGAAAGAATTTTACATCCGGGATTTGAACGGATACATTCTTGGTTTTGCCGAGCGAAAGTCATAATGGAAAAAGTAAAATATGAATTTGATCCTTATCATAGGTTGACCGTTACCGGCGACTCTCTAAGGGCAAGCCGCAAAGTCATCGACGGACAATTCAAAATATCCGGTCAGAATACCTTAGCCTACCATATTAAAACCCCTGTTCCACAGGGCCTAAAAGCACCGCATCAGCTAAAATTAAAGGGTATCTGGTCATTAACTAAAGACCACCAGTTGCGTCTGACTTTGGATCAATTGAGCCGGCAGACCTTCGGTGACCAGTTGACTCTGCAGGGCGATATATTGGATGCGCGCAAGAATTCTTTGCTCTTTGCGGTTACAACCCGCACCAGGGCCGATATGCCATCTATCTACATCCTGGAATTGAGCGGGTCATGGCAGGCGGATAAGCATAACCGGCTTACCTTCAGGCTGAATAAAGAAAATGGCCGATTCGATACCTTGGTTTTCGACGGGACCTGGCAAATAGATGAAAATTATCAAATAACATACCAGTGCCAAAAGCAGCGATTGAAACGTAAAAGTAAAGAGGCTAAGGCCTTAATCTTTAAAGGGCACTGGGACATAAAAGATAAGGCCCTGTTATCCTATGTCTTAAGTAATAATCCGGCTTCGGGATTTGAGTTTAATACCGGTTACGGGATATTCAAAGATGATTATATAAAATACGAGCTGGGGATAGGTTTGTCGCGTAAAAAGCAGCCGGTAAAGCGGATAATCGTGTTTTTCGGTAAATGGAAGCTTAAGAAAAATTCCGGATTAGTCTTTGAGATCGACACTGCTGGCCGGAAAATTCAGGAAATTGTCTTTGGCGCAGAAGTCAAGCTTAGCGATAAGGATACGGCGTCTTTTAACCTCAGGAATAGCAAAAATAGAGAAATTGCAGTTAAGCTGGAGTTATCGCGGGAGATCTTTTCCGGAAACGGCCAGGCATTTCTGCGCCTGCTTAAATCCCGTCAAGAATCAGCTATTCTGGCCGGGGCCGGCTGGAGATGGTAAAATTGAAGCCCCTTTGCAGTCCCGATTCCGCCGCAAAGAATTGTTTCCTAACTTCTTGGTTGTGATATAATTGTACAAAACGTCTTATAGCTATAGCGAATGGAGCGGTATGCATAAGCTAAATATCCTTATTGTGGTTTTTGTTGCGACGCTGGTTTTTTCCGGAGCGGCGGACTCTTCGGATAGCGATATATCGGAGCTGGTGCGGGCGGGAATTCTGTGTTATTCCAAGGGGAATCTTGACGCTGCCAATGCCTTATTCACTAAGGCGATAAAAGTCAATGATCAGGATTACGTTGCTTATTTTGAACGAGCCAAGCTTAGCGAGCTGCGTAATTATGCGGATGACGCTATCGGTGATTATAGCCGCATCGTAGCGGTATGCCCCGAGTACTTCCTTTGTTTCCAGGCCCGCTATGCCCGCGGAGTCCTTTTCCAGAAGAAGGTTAAACTCGACGCCGCCGTTAATGACTATACTTATATTATTAAAGGGACGGGCAGCTCAAAAGGCATTCTGGCTAATGCCTACAATAACCGGGCGTTGGCTTATAACCGGGTGGGGGATTATCAGTCCGCGCTTGCGGATTTGAATCGGGCCATTGAGATACTACCCATATTGGTTAATGCTTTTTATAATCGCGGGGCGACTTATGCGAACTTAGGGATTTACAATCTGGCGCTGGCTGATTTCAACAAAGAGCTACAGCTTAATCCTTTGTCGATACACACGGCGCGGTATAAATTGGCGCTTTTGGCTTTCGGGTCGCGCGATTATAACCGTTGTTGGCTGCAGCTTTTCACTTTGATGCAATCCGGCGAGCCGGTAAGTAAAGCGTTGTTGGCTGAGTTGAAAAAGCAGCGGGTAAAAGAGGCCGGGGAGGCGAAAGAGGCTTCGGTTGAGGCAGCCCCGGCGGCTGTTATGCCGGTGCCGCCGCAGCAGACTGAATCTCCGGGGCAGGTTACGCAAGCTGAATCGCAGCAGTCAATGAAAACTTTAGATGAAGAGGCTGTGGTTTTAATCAGTAAATGATTTTTTACCGGCGCAGTATTCTGTAAATCGAGGGTGGGGTGGCTGAGTGGTTGAAAGCGGCAGTCTTGAAAACTGTTGTGGGCGTAAGTCCACCGTGAGTTCAAATCTCACCCCCACCGTTTTACTTCGCCCTTTTATAGACAGTGAACTGGGGACGGGCTACGTAAAACGGTATGGCGCGTCTGTTGATAGACAGTGAACTGGGGACGGGCTACGTAAAACGGTAAGCTGAACGATGCATATTGTGTATATACTTCGCAGCCTAAAAGATTCAAGGCGGCATTATATTGGGGTCACCAATGATATTGAAAGACGGTTAAAAGAGCATAATAATAAGCAATCTATCTATTCAAGTATGTACGCCCCATGGGAATTAGAGACATACATAGTGTTTAAAGATAGAGTTTTAGCAGATGATTTTGAGCGATATTTAAAACATGGATCAGGCAGCGCGTTTCTAAAAAAGAGACTTATCAAGACGCAGTAAAACGTTCTGCGTAGCGCGTCGGCAGTGTTTTCATATCGATTAAAGCGCAGATGAGAACGTTTTGTAGGCTTGATAATATAGCAAAACGGGGATAAGTTAAGAAAAACGTTCTGCGTAGCGCGTCGGCAGTGTTTTCATATCGATTAAAGCGCGAAGCAGAAAAGAAAGGATTGTTATGCGGAGGAAAATTGCAGGATTAATTGCAGTGTCTTTGGTGTGCGGGATGCTTTCGGGGTGCGCGTTGTTGGGGGCTGCGGCGAGCGCGGCCGTAGGGTATGCGCTTTATCAGGTTACCAAATAAGCATTGAGGAGTATTTTTAAAGACATAATTGGAGAGTTGGCAGAGCGGTTGAATGCGGCGGTCTCGAAAACCGTTGTCGTCGTAAGACGACCGGAGGTTCAAATCCTCCACTCTCCGAAAAATTTACCGACAAGCAAAATAGCAAGCGTAGTGCCCACACCAAAATAAAACCAGCGGCAAAGAGCTGGTTTGGCGCAACATTGAGAAAAAGAAACCGCGGACTTCCGGGAGCAGAGATGAGAAAAATATTTATACTTAGTTTAACGGTTATTTTTTGCTGGTCAGTATGCGCTTTGGCTTCTGACCCGCCGGATAATCCGGGAGATGAGAAATGGAGTTTCCCTTATACCAAAGAAATCGGCATTATTTCGGGATATGCCCACGGCAACCTGATGGAAAAGGGGTCATATAAAATAATACCCGGTATCGTGCGTCTGGGTTTTAACCTGGATTCTTTGGGTTTAGGGTTTTGCGATATTCTTTATCCCGCTGCCCGCAAGCTCAATATCAAACTCAAAGGATTCACCGAATTCCTGCTTGAGCCATATCTGAATGCCGTAGTCAGCCCGGATAGCAATATTGAAGCCGGGGCGGCGGTCCTTATTAAATACTCCTATCCTTTGACGGAGAAAATCTATCCTTACGCTTTAAGCGGGGGAGGCGTCGGTTATCTTAGCCAGCACACCCGGGAACAATCAACGCAATGGGGATTCACCCCCCAGATCGGAGCCGGTCTGGCATATTTTTTTCGCCGGGACGCGGCCGTGAGTTTTGAATACCGGTATCGTCATTTCTCCAACGCTGATTTAAAAGAGCCCAATGAAGGCATAAATGCGGATATGTTTTTGGCCGGGATCTCCTGGTATTATTAAGATATGGCCCAGAGAATAAATAAAACAGTTTTGATTATCGGCGCAAGCCGCGGTATCGGCAAGGCTATTGCGTTACGCATGGCTGATTCCGGATGGGATATCTGGTTGACCTATCAATCAAACCATCAGGCTGCCGAAGAAACCAAAAAAGCGATCGAGGAGTCAGGCGTTTCCTGCCGGGTGTTCGCCTTTGACGTTGCCGATTCTTCGGCGGTCGGCGGAGCATTAAGTCGGGTCTGTGACGAAGCCCCGCCCCACGCAGTCGTCTACAATGCCGGCATTGCCCGGGATAATCTTCTGGTCTGGATGACCAAGGAAGAATGGGATACGGTTATCTCCACAAATCTGACCGGATTTTATAATATTATGCATGTTGTGCTTTTCCCGATGCTGCGTGAGAAACGGGGGCGGATTGTGGCGGTATCTTCGACTTCCGGCCAGATCGGCCAGGCCGGGCAGGTTAATTATTCGGCGGCTAAAGCCGGATTGATCGGCGCAGTTAAAGCCTTGGCCCGGGAAGTCGGCAAAAAGAATATTTTGGTTAATGTTGTGGCCCCGGGTATAATCGAAACCGAGATGACCAAAGATCTCCCCCAAGATAAAATTATGCCGCTTATTCCTTTGGGGCGTTTTGGCCGGGCGAAAGAAGTGGCGGCAGTGGTAAATTTTCTCTGCACTGAAGAGGATATGTATATTCACGGACAGGTTATCGGCATCAACGGCGGTTTGGCTATTTAGCAATAACAGTTTTGACTAGCAAATACGATCATATAGTTGTCGGAAGCGGTACGAGCGGCTTAACTTTGGCTTTGCTTCTGGCGATGAATGGACGCAAAGTCCTTTTGCTCGAGAAGGCCCCGCATATCGGGGGGAGCCTGGTTCGTTTTTATCGCCATGGGGTTCCTTTTGATACCGGATTTCACTTCACCGGCGGTTTCTCCCCGCGCGGGATCCTGACCGATATGCTTGGTGTTTTGGGGATCCGCGATCGTATCAAGCCTATTTTCCTTTCCAATCCGGACGCAAGTATTTTTTTATTTGAACAGGATGGTGCGGCTTATAATATGCCGTCCGGCACCGATAATTTTTGCGCCGCGCTGCACAGATATTTTCCTAACGAATCAACTGCAATTAACGGCTATTTCGCGCGAGTTAAAAAGGTCTATCAGTCAACGGTAACCTTTGATTTGCGTAAGACCTCCCTTTCGGCGGAACCGATCGATGAAGATTATATCAGCCTGGAACAGGTGCTTAGCTCCTTGACTACTAATGTTAATCTCAAAGGGCTTTTGTCGGTATATTGCCTGTGTTACGGAGTGCAACCCAAGGAAGTATCATTTGCCAATCATGCCCGCGTAGCGGCCGGGTTGTATGAGTCGGTCGCGCGCATCGAACAGGGGGGCGAGGCTTTCATTCGCGCGTTTCGCGAGCGCTTTGGGCAATGCGGCGTCGATATCCGCTGTAATGCTTCTATTGCCGAATGCGCCGATATCCGCAATAATTGCGTCGGTGAATTTGTCTTAAATAATGGGGACGTAGTGCGCGCGGATGATTGTACTTTCACTATTCATCCCCACGAGGTTTTAAAGATCCTGCCGCGCCGGCACTTGAGCAAGGCATTTGTGGATAGGGTTTCTTCTTTTGAGACCTCCAACGGTTTTTTTTCGGTTTTTGGCGTGGTAAAAAATGCCGACCCTCTAGCCTTCGGGCCGAGCATTGTTTCTCTGCTTCCTTGCCCGGATTTAAACGCGCTGCTTGACCCTGGCTTTAAGGGGGGGACAGCGCTGGCAGTGATCCGCAGCGTGGAAGAAGCCGGGGGTAAAAAACATTGTGTAATCACCGCTTTCGAGCCGGAATTCTTCTCTAATGTCAGCCAGTGGGCTGATTCTGCGGTAGGCCGAAGGCCGGCTGCCTATACCGAATATAAAGCCGGCAGGGTTGCCGAGATCACCCGGCGGATCGGCAATTTATACCCGCAGTATCGCCAAGATTTCAGCGTCCTGGATGCGGCTTCGGTGTTGACATTCCGGGATTACTTGTTTGCTCCGGAAGGCAACGCCTACGGGATAAAACAGAAGCTGGGGCAATTTAACCTTTTTGGCAAGCTTCCGTTGGTGAATATCTATGTTGCCGGGCAAAGCGCGGTTTTGCCGGGTATTGTCGGGACAATGCTGTCTTCGTTTATTGTGGCCCGCAATTTGCTCGGGAAGGATAAGTATAATCATTTTATTGAAGAGAGGTTGTCCCCTTGAGAAGAGTGGTGATTACCGGTTTAGGCGCAATCACTCCTTTGGGTAACAGTGTCGAGGAGTTTATCTCGGGGCTTGAGCGCCAAGAGTGCGCAACTGAATTTATCCCGGAGTGGCAGAATTACAAAGGTTTACGTTGCCTCGTCGGAGCGCCGGTCCGGATGCAGGACGAGAAATTGATTCCCCGCCAGAACCGGCGCTCTATGGGCAGATTAAGCATATTTGCCGTTCAGGCAGCCCAGCAGGCCTTGAGCGATGCCCGGATATTTCCCGAAGAGCTATCCAGCATCGGGCTGGGATGCGTTATTGGTTCGACCATGGGCAGCGCCGAGAGTATCGCCGAGGCGTTTGAAACAATTCTCCCGGATAATGACCTGGCTAAGCTTACTTCGACCAAGTTCTTTCAATGTGTTTCTCACACTGCGGCGTTGAATGTGGCGCAGTATCTCGGTATAATCGGGGTGGTGATGTCGACGAACGCGGCCTGCGCGTCAGCCTTACAGGCAATTGGCGCGGGGTATAATTTCATTCGGATGGGTGAGCAGGATGTAATGGTTTGCGGCGGAGCCGAAGGCTTACATCCGACAGTGGTTGGCTCTTTTGATGTTCTGTTTGCGGCCTCTTCAAGCTATAATCAGAGCCCGAAAAAGACTCCCCGGCCATTTGATGCTAAGCGCGATGGGTTGGTTTGCGGAGAGGGTAGCGGTATCGTGGTTCTTGAGGATTATGAAAGAGCAAAAAAAAGAAAAGCTAAAATTTACGCGGAGATTATCGGCTACAGCACCCACGGAAACGGCAGTCATGTCAGTGAATCAAACCGGGAGGCGATTACGCTTTGTGTTAAGGAGGCATTGCAAAAAGCAGTGGTAGCGCCCCAGGATGTGGATTATATCAATGCCCATGCCACGGCGACAATTCAGGGAGATAAAGAGGAGGCGGCCGCCATCCGGCAGATCTTTGGCGATACTGTCCCGGTAAGCAGCCTAAAAGGCAATATCGGCCATACGCTGGGGGCCTCCGGCTCAATCGAGTTGATCGCTTCATTGATAATGATGGAAAAAGGCGTGATTTATCCCACTTTAAACTTAGAAGAGCCGGATAAGGATTGCCAGGGGATCAGGCATATAACGAAACCGCTCAATAAAGAGATAAATATCTTACTGAAGAACTGTTTTGCTTTTGGCGGCATCAATGCCGCTTTGGTTTGCAAGAAGGAGGATTATTGATGATCGAGCAAGAAATTATCCGTATGACTAATGAAGTTTTTACCGAGTCTTTTGAAATACCCGGGGATAAGCTTACGCCGGAGGCGAATATATTCAATGATTTGGGGCTCGATAGCCTGGATATTGTTGATCTGGTGGTCGCCTTACAAAAGAAATTCAAAGTGACTATCCGGGATGACGAGCGGGTCAGGACTATACGCACCTTAGGGGATATTTATAATTTTATTCAATTGATCAAAACCGAAGGCAAGCAGTAATGCGGATTTTGCAGCTGGTATATCTCAATATTACTTTTTATCTGTTCTTTGTGATTTTTTCTCTGGTGGCTGTTCCGGGACTGGGGACTTTTATCATTCTCGGCGCTGCTATCTGGCCGCATCGGCAGGTCCTCAAGCGCTTACGCCGGGCAATAGTTTGGTATGGCGCAGTGATTATCCGCATCCTGCCAAATCCGCTGGTGCGCATTGATTATAAAAATTTCTCCGGCAGTGAAGGCCAAGGGCCTTTCATCTTTGTCAGTAACCACCGTTCTTCCTCTGATCCGTTTTTAATGGCCTGCCCCTGCCTTGCTTATGAAGCAATACAGGTGGTGAACATCTGGCCGTTTCGCCTGCCGATTTTAGGCCTGGTAGCGAAAGCTGCCGGATATTTAAGCGTGCGCCAGCTGCCGTTTGAAGATTTTCTCGTTAAGACAACCAGGCTTTTAAAGCAAGGAGTCTCCGTAATTGTTTTTCCCGAGGGGACGCGTTCGCGGGATAACGCGGTCGGGCAGTTTCACGGCGCGATATTTCGCGTGGCCCTGGAGACCGGAAAGCCGATTGTTCCAATATGTATTACCGGAAATGAAAATATCCCGCCCATAGGTTCGCTATTATTGCGTCCGGGGGTAATCAAAATACATCGGCTAAAAGAGCTGCCGTGGGAAGAATATGCGGCGTTTAGCCCCTATAAACTGAAGAATCATGTCCGCCAAATAATTAGTGATGAGGTTGCGAATATGGAGAGATGCGCATGAGAAATTTCAAAACTTACCAAGAGATCAGCTTTTTCTCTCCCGACAGAATCAAGGCAATCCAGCAAAGGCTTTTGCGCGAGCACATTACTTATTGCCAAGAGAACTCTCCGTTTTATAAAAAGCTATTCCGCGGGCGCAATATAAACCCGCAAAGGATCACCCTGGATAGCTTAGGAGATATTCCTTTTACCGATAAGTCCGATATCGAAAAGAACAATGATGCTTTTTTGGCCGTCAGCCCGCAGAGGATAGCGGATATCGTGTTGTCTTCCGGGACGACCGGCGTGCCGACAAAAATAGCTTATACCGATTCAGACTTAAGGCGGCTGGCCTATAATGAAGAGAAATCATTTTTGGCCTGCGGGCTTGTCCCCGGAGATATCGCGCTTTTAACCTGCACTATCGACCGTTGTTTTGTCGCCGGGTTAGCTTATTATCTGGGTATCCGGGCTGTGGGGGCAACCGCGATTAGAAACGGACTCAACAGCCTGGAGAGCCACGCCGAAGTTATCCAGCGCTTGAGGCCGACTGCGATTGTGGGAGTACCCAGTTTTATCCGCAAACTCGGGATTTTCCTGGATGAAGAGAAGCGGAGAACGCAGAAAAAAAACGTCTCGAAACTAGTCTGTATAGGCGAACCACTGCGGGCCGGAGATCTTAAACCGCTTAAAGTCGCCGATGATCTGGAAAAGATTTGGGGGGCCAAGGCCTACTCGACTTATTCGTCCTCGGAGATTGTCACTACTTTCTGCGAATGCCCGGCTCAGGCGGGCGGCCATCTGCATCCGGATTTGGCAGTCGTGGAAATAGTGGACGAGCAAGGCCGGGTGCTGAAGAGCGGAGAGAAAGGCGAAGTAGTGGTGACGCCAATGGCGGTGGAAGGGATGCCTTTAGTGCGTTTTAAGACCGGCGATATAAGTTTTATGATTGCTGAACCGTGCAGCTGCGGCAGGCAGACTCTCAGGCTCGGCCCGATTTTGGGCCGGAAGCAGCAGATGATGAAGGTGCGCGGGACAACGATTTACCCCCAGGCCATATACTCGGCCCTTGAGGAGATCACGGGGGTCAAAGATTATTATATAACCGTCTCCGGCGAAAACGAGCTTTCGGACACCGTGGAAGTTTATCTTGCCGGGCAAGGCCCCGGTTGTACTAGCGAGGCGATTCAGAATAAATTGCAGGCCCGGTTAAGATTTAAGCCGCGGGTCTTTATCCAAGACGATGAGATTATTAAAAAGCAGATCTATAGCCCAAAGTCCCGCAAGCCCATCCGTTTCCTGGACAGGAGAAGGAAATGAATAATTGTTCCCAGCCGCCCAATAATTTCGAATTCACTAAGCAGGAGATCGATGACGCAGTGCGCAACCATCGCCTCCTTTCTCTGGAGATAGAATTCAGTATCCGTTGTAATTTGCGCTGTCAGTATTGCTATGCTGCCGAGGAGAAGAGTGTTAATGGAGAGCTTACCCGGGAAGAGATCCGCGATTGTTTAATTCAGGCCAAAGCGCTGGGCGCGCGCAAGATCATTATCCTCGGCGGCGAGCCGATGCTGTATCCGCATATTCTGGAGATGCTGCGGTTTATCCGGGGGGAGGAACTTCAGGCGGAGATGTTTACCAACGGTTATCAGATTTCTCCGGATATCGCCCGTCAACTATTCGAGCTGGGCATATTCGTGGTTCTGAAGATGAATAGCCGGGTGGAGAATATCCAGGATGCGCTTTCGGGGAAAAAGGGCGCGTATAAGAATATTCAAGAGGCCTTTGTTAACTTAAAACGAGCCGGCTATCCCGGAGAGCAGGGTAATTTAGCGGTAAGCAGTATTATTTGCCAGCAGAATATTGAGGATATCCCCAATATGTGGGAGTGGCTGCGGGAACAGAATATCTCTCCGTATTTTGAGATGATTACTCCTAAAGGCAGGGCGCGCGAGAATGAATGGCTGTATGTGGATATTCTTCGGCTAAAGGAGGTTTTTGATAAGCTGGCCGAGATTGACCGCGTTAAATATAACCGTAATTGGCAGCCCCAGCCCCCGCTGGTGCAGATCAAGTGCCTGCGGCATCAGTTTTCCTGCATGGTCAGCGCGCAGGGGTATGTTTTTCCCTGCGTAGGCGTGAATATTCCCGTAGGCAATATCCGCGAACGAAAGCTTGCCGATATCATCCGGGACAGCGAAGTGATCAATGATTTAAGGCATTATCGCCGGAATATTAAAGGGCCTTGCCGGGATTGCCTTAAAGCCGACGATTGTTACGGCTGTCGCGGCGCGGCCTATCAGCTTACCGGCGACTACCTGGCCTCTGATCCCAGGTGTTGGAATAACGTGGACAAACAGAGCGAGATCGTGCACCTTCCCGTAGCCGTGGACCGGATCATTCCCCAGCAGGCTCCGATGCGGATTATTGACAGGCTGGAGAAAGTAGGGGAGCGTACCGGAGAGGTCTCGGTGAGCATCTCGAATGATATGCTTTTTGTGCGGGATGACGGCACCCTTGATGAAACGGCGTATCTGGAACTTATCGCCCAGGCTGTGGCAGCGCTTAACGGCTTTAAGGCGCTGGGGGTGGATAATAAGGTGGTAGACGGATTACTTTTAGGGGCCAAGAGGCTGGAGATTTTCGGCACGGCCCGGATCGGGGAGACTCTGACCGTATCCATCTTTAAGTATGCCTACTACGGAGATTTTGGCGTGGTCAAAGGGAGAGTTATGTGCGGCGATGAATTGCTGGCGCAGGGAGAGGTAAAGTTCTGGGAAAATAAGGGGAATAAGACATGAGAAGGATTTTAGCGTTATCCCTGTTTTTTATCAGCTTACTGGTATTTAACGCCTATGCCGATAATCCCCCCCGGGATATAAAGGCCGTACTCGCAGATTTGGAAAAATCGATGTCGGGCACCGAAACTATTCAAACCGATTTTATCCAGGAGAAGAACCTCGCGCTTTTTAACCAGAAAATTATTTTACGGGGCAAGGTTTTTATCCAGAAGCCCGGATTTCTTTCTTGGAGGGTGTTCAGCCCTTTGCGTTATTCTATGGTGATAAAAGGGAGCACCATCAGCCAGTGGGACGAAGATACTAATCAGGTGCAACAAGTGTCCCTGGCAAAAAATCCCAGCTTTAAGGTCGCCATTGAGCAAATGCAGAATTGGTTTTACGGTACATTTAAATCCATGTTGGATGATTATAAGATTACCCTGGCTACCGAACATCCCATTACTCTGGAGTTTGTTCCTTTGGAGAATTCAGTCTCCCGGAATTTCATTAAGCGTGTGGTCGTTCTCTTCCAAAATGACGAACGCTACATTAAAGAGGTGGACATCGAAGAGAAGAGCGGAGACAGCACCGCTTTAGTTTTTGAAAATACTCAACTTAATCAGCCGATAAAGCCCGGAGCCTGGGAGGTCAGAACAGATGTCCGGTGATTATATTACCCGAATATATGATTTAGTGCGTAAGCATAAGGGGCTCGTTATCGGGCTCTTAGGGGTGGTGATGGCCGCCTCCCTAATCGGGCTTAAATTTATTAAATATAATAATAATATCGAAATGATGCTGCCGCAGGATGCGGCGGTGCAGAATACCATGCGTTTCCTGCGCGAGGCTAATTTTTCCGACAAGCTGGTTATTTCTTTAAAGCTGAATGATCAATTGCATGTCACGCAGGATCTTATCCTCGCTGCAGATCAGCTGGCGGATTCCCTAAAAGGCTCGGCGATGGTAAAGCAGGTGATCAGTAACGTCTCCGCGGGTAATGTGGCGTCGGAAATGGTTTCCTTCTTGAGGTACGGACCGCAGCTCTTAGGGGCCGATTCTTTATCTAAAATCGATAGCCAAATTAGCCCGGACGGCGTTAAAGAGAGGCTGAAGTTCATTTATCGGCAGTCCTTAACCCCGGGAAGCTCATTTTTTATGCCCTTTCTGCGCGCTGACCCGCTGGGATTATTCTCGGGGATCTTGCGCGATATTGAGAACTTGTCCAGGTCATTGGGTTATGATGTGGTAATTAACAACGGCCATCTTGTTAGCAGGGACAGCCGGCATGCTCTGGTTATCATCAAGACGTCTGTGGCGTTGACCGAAGGCTTCGGAGCCCGAAAATTAATCACCTATCTTAAAGGGGAATTGAACAATTTGCCTGATTTTGTTTCGGCGGATATTATAGCCGGGCACCTGCACACGGTCAGCAATGAAGATGTTATTAAGAGAGATATTCGGATTACCTCCATCATCGCCGCGTTGGCCTTCCTGATATTGTTTTTGTTTTTTTTCCGCGATCCTAAGACGGTGATAATTTTTCTTATTCCGCTCGGGGCAGTGGTTATCTCCACCAATATCTCCTATCTAGTCTTTAAGAACCTATCCTATTTTGTGATCGGCCTGGGTACGGTTATTGCCGGCATCGCCATTGATTATGGGGTCTATGTCTATATGGCAGTGCGCAAAGCCGGCGGCAACCCCGAGGCTGTCCGGCAAGTAATCAGGCCGGTTATATTCGGAGCCTTGACCACGATAGGTATTTTCGCGGTATTTCTCTTTTCCAGCGTCAAAGGTTATAATCAGCTGGCCTTTTTTTCCAGCTTGAGCATTATTCTCTGTTTGCTATTTTCTTTGTTTATTTTACCCCATTTTCTGGGCCAAGAGAAAGATCCTCCGCAGATGACTGTTGGTTTAAAACCGGCTGATTTTTCGGGCTCGAAGGTGCGGGGTCAGATATGGATTTTTGGCTGGTTAGTTATTATGGCCGCGATGATTATATCGAGCCGTGGGTTAAGATTTAATAACGATATTACCCAGTTCGACGGCGTGGGTAAGGAAGTTATCCGGGCGGAAAGTGATTTTCATAATACCTGGGGCGGCAAGGAGATGCCGGCAGTTTTTGTGGTATCCGGCCGGACCCTGGAAGCCGCTTATCAAAACAACAGCGATCTTTATGAGGCAGCGATTAAGAACATCGGCCGGGATAATTTTACCAGCCTGGCGGCGGTTTGGCCGGGGTACGATAGGCGTAAGGCTAATCTTTTACGTTGGCAGGATTTTTGGAGCAGTGTAAAGGAGAGTAAATTGAGGCAGCTGCTGGCAGAATACGGCAAGGTTTATAATTTTTCGCCGGAAGCTTTTAAGCCATTTTTTGACCAATTGCATCCGACTGAGGATTTAGAGACGGAGCCTAAGGGCCTCAATTTCTTTAGTAATATAAAAGACCAATTTGTACTGCCGAAAGAAGGCGGATTTCAGATATTGTCGTTTTTCCCGGATCAGGATGAATATATTACACAGCTTTCGGCGTTAAGTAATAATTATCCCGGGTCATTTGTGGTATCGCGGAAAAACTTCTCCCGGATGGTTTCCCGCGCGCTTAGCGGGGAACTAATTTTTTTAGCCTGCTTAGCCGTATTTTTAACTGCGGCTTTAACATTTTTATTGCTTAAGGATATTCGGTTGTCCGTGCTGGCTTTAGTTCCGGTTTTAACCAGCCTGGTAATGATCGCCGGGATAATTCCCTTAGCCGGATTAGCGTTGAATATGCCCAGTATTATCGCTTCCATGGTGGTAGTCGGCATAGTCAGCGACTACGGGATGTTCGTGGTGTATCATTGTAAAAATAAATTTAATACCGGAACTTATACGGCCATAACCTTAGCGGCGGTTACTACTCTTATCGGAGCAGGTGTGCTTTTATTTGCCAAACACCCCGTGCTTTTTTCTATCGGCGTGACACTGGTTACCGGGGTGTTGTCGGGGTATATCTCCAGTTTAATAGTTATTCCGCAGCTCTATAGGCGGTGGATACCCTTAAGGGGCTAGCCTGGATTATGCTTAGATTTATAATTCTAGTTTTAATTATTTTAATCTGCGCCGGTTGCAGCACTATTCCTTTTCCCAGGACCAGCTATGTTCCCGTAGATAGCTTTGACCCGCAGCTGGTACGCCAAGATTTTGCCGCGTCTTTACCGGATAAATTCCAGGCTGTTAATACTATTGTTTTTCAATATAAATGGCGCAGCTTCTTTGCCTTGGGTTATATCGATGTCAACAGGGAACGAAAAACCTTCGCCGTATCCTGCTTGAATCCGGTGGGAATCAAGCTTTTTGAATTATCCGCCGACAGCGATTCAGTGAAAACTAATTTTGTGCTCAAGGAGCTTCTGAGTAAAGGTGATTTACCGCGGGTTGTCGGCGAAGATATCCGCAGGATTTATTTTGATAATGTCCCTTCCGGGGAAGCCCAGATAGAAAAAGAACGTTATAGGATAATTTTTGACCAACCGCGCGGCTTAGGTTTTGTGCGGTATGTATTTGCCGGCAGTCAAAAGGCGCTGGTTGAAAAAAGCTATTTCGAAAAAGGCAGTTGCGCCTGGCGGGTTTATTATTCTGAATATCGCCGGGAGCAAGGTAAATTCTATCCGGCGGCAATTGCCTTGAAAAACTATCGTTTCGGGTATAATCTGATTGTCCGTTTAAAAGAGGTGCGTTAGATGAGTAAATTAAGGAGCGAGATTAAGTCGAGTATGTCCGAGTTACGCAGCAGCGGCCGGGAATTAACCGCGCATTTTTGTTTTGCGCCAAAGTTTATCGGTTTTCAGGGGCATTTTCCCGGCAAGCCGGTTTTGCCGGGGGTTTGTAAAATCCAGGCCATACTCTGCATGCTTGAGGCAGCCGCCCGGAAGACGCCGCAATTAAAGGAGATTGTCTCCGCTAAATTTTTTACTCCGGTTACCGGTAATGAAGAAATAGTCTGTACAGTACGTCAGGAATCCGAAGGCAGTGAAGAGACGCGGGTCTTGGCCTTAGTTACTAAGGGAAAGATAAAAATCGCCGAAATTAAGTTACGAGTTTCTTTTGCGGCGCGGGGAGGCACTGATGCCCAGGCGTAGGGATGGCAAATATTTTGCGCGGATACCCGGCGCGCCGGCGCCGATATCCTTCAGCGTTAAACGAAGGGTGCATTTTAGCGAAGTGGACGTTATGGGGATAGTTTGGTATGGCCGTTATCCGCTTTATTTCGAGGAGGCGGCCCAGGAACTAGGGAGAAGATGCGGGTTGTCTTTTGATGACTTCTACCGGGCTTCCTTGCGGGCTCCGATAGCGCAATTCCATATTGATTACCACCAGCCCCTGCATTTGGATGAGGAGTTTACGGTCAGGGCCATTGCGCCATGGTGCGAAGGCGCTAAATTATTGACTGAATATGAGATTCGTAAGTCAGCTGGGGTGCTTATTGCGACTGCCTATACGGTGCAAGTGTTTATTGATAGCCGTGACCAGGAAGTTTGTATC
>JBFZAQ010000180.1:0-3762 GCA_041308885.1 Candidatus Omnitrophota bacterium
CTCCTTTAAACCGGAAATAAACTTGCCTCTATCCTGCCGGCTAATAAAAAAATAATCGGTGGCCAACGCGATCAAGGGAAATGAAATCGCCATCTCCTTGACCAAAAGTGCGGCAAAGAAAAAACCCAACGAGCAGATATGCCAGAACAGCCGTCCGGTACGGATCCGGCGCATAAACATAAGCAACGCTGCCAAATAAAAAAATAAACATAAACTATCCACTCTACCGCTGATAAAAGCCACAGCCTCGGTATGAATGGGATGAACGCAAAACAACGCCCCGGACAAAAAAGCAAACTTAATATCGTTTAATAATGCGTAAGCTAACCAGAAAACCAGAATGACTGCGCCGATATGCCAAAGCAGATTAGTCAGGTGGTAACCCCAAGGATTCTTCTTCCAGACCGCATAATCAAGAGCAAAAGATGACGCCAGCAACGGCCGGTAATACCCGCTAGGCACTTCCAGTAAGCTGACTTTCCAGATGTCCTTGACGAAAAATACGCCCAGATGCTTCAATGACTGGATATAAGGATTTTGATTGATTAAAATAACATCGTCCCAAACAAAGCCCCCCCGCAGGCTATTGGCATAGCTGAACAATGAAAGCAGAACAAGGATCAAAATGACTAATCTTTTCTGAATAAGCATATCAATTCGGCTTGAGCGATATACCGGAAATTCTCGATCCGACAGTGATGTTGCTCCATTATCTGAATTAGGCGTTCGCGAGTAAAACGGGTGATATGCTCATCCGCATATCCTCCGGGGATGATCCTCTTATACAACCATTCGATGAACCGCCATTGCCAACGGCTGTAATCCGGGGTGCCTAAAATCAAAGTACCCCCCGGCTTAAGAACCCGCACAAGTTCCTTAAATATATTTTCATCGAAGGGTATATGCTCGATTACTTCCGAGCAAACCACCGAATCGCATACTGCTTTGGCAAAAGGAAGATTATGGATATCGGCCTGGACCAAGCCATTGCCTAAAGACAAACAAAACCTTAATTTCTTGATACTGATATCCAGCCCGACTGCCTGCGGGAAGGCCCCCAGAATTTTGCTGGAACCGCATCCGGCGTCCAAAACACAGCGCGCAAACCTGACATATTCGGTTATAATCTCATACCTCCTGCGCTGCCAGAAGCGCTGCGGCCAAACCCGGCTGGAAAACGCCCGGTCATCATAATCCGCCGAAGCTATCGTATTTCTCGCCTTCCATAACCGCAGGAAAGTCCGTAAAAAGCCTAAGCCAAAAGAAATAATCTTGGCGTGCGACCGACCCTCTTTTCTCGGTCGATAATGGAAAGGGATCTCTTTGACCTGAAACCCGTGCATATAAGCTTTAACAACTATTTCAACCAGAACACTGAAATTTATATCCGAGAAAACAAATTCCCTGAATATCTCCGACTTATATAAACGAAAACCCGAAGAAACATCGTGCAGCGGCAAAGACAGGCCCAGGCACAAAAAACGATTAAGTATAACGCTTAAGACTTGCCGAAGCCAAGGCATATTGGCGTATCCGCCGCGGACATAGCGGGAGGCAATAACTACATGAGCGGCATCCCGGAAAGCCCACAGGCGCTTGACCAAGTAGGGATTATGCGATAAATCCGCGTCCATAGTGATGATAACCGATCCCCGGGCGCGCTCAACGGCATCCTTAAGAGCGCCGCCATATCCTGGTCGCGTTTGAACAAATGCTATTGCCCCATTTTTAATCGCAATAGCCACCGTGTCATCTTGGGATCCGGCGTCAACCACAATAATCTCGTAAGCCGCAACTATCTGGGCCAGGATATCGGTAAGATTAGCGATAAGAAGTCCGATATTAGCAGATTCATTGAAGGCAGGGATAATAATGGAGAGCTCGGGGGAATTCATCGCCTCCATTATAAAGAAACTTTATTTTTTTGCAACAAAAAAAACGCCCCGATTTCTCAGGGCGCTTTTTTACGCTAAAAAACTCGACAAACTATGAACCACCCTCCGCTGCTGCAGAAACTAACACACCACCGGTAGTTATAGTATAATTCGTATTACCGCTGCTGCCTGGGCTGGTAGGCACTGCTTCAGCCTGATAATCGCCGGCGCCAAACGTAATATCATATTCATATCCGCTTATAGTTTGACCATCATACGCCCGGTTCAAATAAGCCGGATCGGCACCAGTCAAATCAGCTTCCGCTATCGGGTACAGGCCGTTCTCGGACGCAGCATAGGTTTCCATAGCTGTCGAAATCGTCTTTAAGGTTGCCTGTGCCGCTGATTCATTCGCGGTCATTCTTGCCCGCAGCAAGTTCGGTATGGCGATAGCTGCTAACAAGGCTATGATCGCCACAACGATCATAATTTCAACGAGAGTAAAACCACGCTTCATGGTACGTACCCCCCTCTCTAAGGTTAAGCCTGACCCGCGCTTCTTTTGCTCATCGTTTTAGCGTTAAGACCTATTATTAGAACTACTTCGACTTGCCGCTAAATACACTGGCTCTTAAGAAGCCCGCACCAGCCTTAGACCTTGGTTGCTGTTCACTACGCTGTGCTTTGTTCCTTTTTTGTTTATATCACCTCCTTTCTTCTTTGTCAAGAAAAAAAATAACCTACTCTCTATTATCGGCTGACAACGCAGCCACCCTCATTCGAATAAAGGGCAGAGAATAGGTTATATTTATAAAGATTAAAACGTAAACCCCAAATCGGTCTCTACCCATGCCGCATCTATATGAATGCTTACAATTTAAGTATAACATACTATAAAGTACTTTTCAATTAAACGAAGTATTTAGCAGTTGTAATTAATTATTTTTCTGCTAAGATTATTACCATGCAAAAAAAATGGCCGAATTATCAAAAAGCGTTTTTTATGGCCTATCTGCTGCTGGTCATTGAAACGACGGATAATTGCATGCGGTCCTGGACGTATTTTGACAAGACTAAACTCCTCTCTCAAAAACCCCTCCTGCCGCTAATCCTGGCCTTGGCCGGACCGACAGTATACTTATTATTATTTTTGTGCGCGGCCTATTATCTCTATTCCTTTCATGTCGTTTCGGCTATCTCGATTATCGCCGATAATCCCGTTTTATCTGGGGAAAAAAATGATAAATTGCGCAAGACACTGGTATTTATCTCGTATCTTCTTGCGTCATGGCTCATCTTCGGGCTTAATGGATTTTTTATCAAGCCGTCGCAGACAACACATATTATTATGTCCGCGCTCTATCCTGAATCTATGCTCGGGGCATGGCTTACGGCTGCAGCCGCATTATACCTGGCCATACTGACACTGGCGGCAATGCTTTTGGCCGGTAAAAAAAGGAAGACCCCGCTGCTTATCCTGCCGGCTATTCTAACGGCTATTCTGCTTTGCGATTTGAATATCGCGCATTTTACCAAAAGGCAATTTACCCGGCCGGGCAATATCATTCTTCTCGGGTCCGACTCAATTCAATATAACCGCATCAGCTCCGACTTCGGCTATGTAAAAGATATTGCCCCGGCTATCGCCAAAACACTAAAACAAGGCGTAATGTTTACCAACGCCTGGTCGCCGTTCGCGCGCACCTACTGCTCTTATATGGCTATATTAACCGCCCGTTACCCGATACATAACGGCGTCCGGGCTAACCTGATTCAAGACCATCACGTAAACCCAACCAATCAATACCTGGGGAACATATTGGGAGCACATGGGTACTGTGCATCCCACTATACCGATGAGCCCCGTTTCAGTATCATCCGCCCGCGG
>JBFZAQ010000181.1:0-3922 GCA_041308885.1 Candidatus Omnitrophota bacterium
CCGCGGAGGCTCTATATTGGTTACCAGACTGACTAATCCTTATAAAAAAGACGGCGCGGTGGATATGGTCAAAGAGAATTTTATGATACTTGGATTGGATGCTCTAGTTGCTGTCGGCGGCGAGGATACTCTAGGCGTGGCTTCCAAACTGGTTAAGGACGGAATCAAGAATATCGTCGGTGTTCCGAAAACTATTGATAATGATTTAGGATGTACGGATTTTACGTTCGGTTTCGATACAGCGATCAACATTGCTATGGAATGTATTGATCGTTTGCATACTACTGCCGAGAGTCATCATCGGGTCATGGTAGCCGAGCTGATGGGCCGGCACGCCGGCTGGATCGCTTTAGAAGCCGGTATTGCCGGAGGGGCGGACGTAATCCTTATTCCGGAACTGCCTATTGATTTGGACGAGGTCTGCGCGACTTTGAAGAAGCGCCATAGCCGCGGTAAAAACTTCAGTATCGTTGTTGTCGCGGAAGGGGCCCAGCTTAAGCAGGATGCTATGGTGCTTCAGGAGCAAAAGCTGGATGATTTCGGCCATGTGCGCCTGGGCGGAATCGGAGATATACTGGCTAAGGAGATTGAAAAGCGGACGGGGTTTGAAACCAGGGTAAGCGTCCTGGGCCACATTCAAAGAGGCGGCTCGCCTACGGCGTTTGATCGCATTTTAGGCACGCGTTTCGGAGTCAAAGCGGTAGAGCTCATCATAAATAAGAAATTCGGCCGCATGGTCGCTCTCTCCGGCAACAAAATCGTGGATTTTCCGCTCGAGGAAGCAGTCAAGGCTCTAAAAACCGTGGATATGGAGCTGTACGACATGGCCAAGACTTTTTTTGGTTAATCCTGGGTTTTAATCCCCGCATTTAACTCCGGGTTTTAAATGCGGGGATTGGGAAGGGGAGCTATGAGAGATAAGATTAAAGATATTTTTTTGGAAAATATTCATATTAAGGAAGAGCTGTTGCGTAATAATATTCCGCAGATTATTGATATCGCGGATATTATTATTTCGGCGCTGCGTAAGGGCGGTAAGCTTATTTTGTTCGGTAACGGCGGGTCAGCCAGTGATAGCCAGCATATAGCCGCGGAGTTAGTCGGGAGGTTCAAGAAAGACCGCGGCGCGCTTCCGGCTATTGCCTTGACTGTGAATACTTCGGTAATTACCTCTCTAGCTAATGATTATGGTTATGAGATAGTATTTGCAAAACAGATTGAAGCTTTAGGCAAGAAAGAAGATGTGGCGGTCGGCATTTCGACCAGCGGAAAAGCCAAGAATGTAAATTACGCAATCAAGCTGGCAAAAAAGATGGGGTTGAAGACTATCGCTTTAACCGGCGGCGACGGCGGAGAACTGGCTAAGATTGCCGATGTTGCGTTGATTGTTCCCGCGACGGTTACCGCGCGCATTCAGGAGGCCCATATTCTTATCGCGCACGTAATATGCGAACTCATCGAAGAAGAACTCTCATAAGCGAGAAAATCAAAACGCTGGCCGCGCTTAAGCAGATTGTTAACCGACTGAAAAGGCAAGGCAAAAGAATCGTTTTTACCAACGGGTGTTTTGATATTTTGCATATCGGCCATGTGCAGTATTTAGAAGATGCCAAGCGTAAGGGCGATTATTTGATAGTAGCGCTTAACAGTGATCTTTCAGTGCGCCGGCTTAAGGGCCCGGCTCGGCCGGTTACTAAAGAGGCGGATCGAGCCCGGGTTTTAGCAGCTCTACAGAGCGTAGATTACGTAGTTTTGTTCGGCCAGGATACCCCGTACGCGGTCATCCGGGAGCTTAAACCGGATATCCTAGTCAAGGGCGGGGATTGGCCGTTAAATAAAATTGTCGGAGCTGACCTAGTCAAAAGCTATGGCGGCCGGGTGTCCTGTATTCCTTATATTCCGGGGAAATCTACCACTAAGATCATTGCTCGCTGTGCGCATAAATAACCTTCAGACAGCCGTTGCCCGGATCGTTGATGCCAATACTAATCGGGCTAAAGAGGGCTTACGGGTTTGTGAAGAAGTGGCCCGCTTCATTCTCAATGATCGTTCATTGACCAGGGCTTTAAAAAACGCGCGCCATAAGCTTGATTCGATAAGCTGCGGGTTAGCCGACAGGACTTGTATGCTGCGCGCGCGGGCGGCCCGCGCCGACGTCGGGCGCACCTTAAACGCGCGGGAATTTTCCCGCAAGGATTTGCGGGATATTTTTACGGCCAATATGCAGCGGGCTAAAGAATCAGTCCGGGTGCTCGAGGAGTTTGCCAAGTTGGGCGGTGCCCGCAAGGCCTTAGCTTGTAAAGCGCTGAGATATGAATTGTATGAAATCGAAAAAGCGATTGTTGGCCAGCGCTCGCCTTTATTGTATCGCGGATAAGGGTACTGTGCGTATTACGCTGTCAGCTTTTGTCTCGGCAGCGCGCAGATCCTGTATTGATATTTTACAGTGGCGGGATAAATCCGGACGGAAAGCCGAGATCCTGCGCGATGCCTCCCGAATTAAGAAATCCTTAGACCGAGGCAAAATAATTTTTATTATCAATGATTATCTGGATGTGGCGCAACTCACTAATGCCGACGGCTTGCATATCGGCCAAACCGATATCTCGATCCAAGATGCCAGGGATTGCTTAGGCCGGGACAAGATTATTGGGGTTTCTTGCCATAACTTAAGACAAGCATTGGATGCCCAGCGTAAAGGAGCAGATTATATCGGTATCGGACCGGTTTTTAGTACGCCGACCAAGCCCGAGTATAAATCGGTGGGCCTCAACACTCTGCGCAAAGTCAGCGCGCGCCTCAGAATTCCTGTTTTTGCTATCGGCTCGATTGAGGAAAATATTTTACCGCAAGTTGTAAATGCGGGGGCGCGGCGGATTGCTGTTTGTCGGGCTTTATGCTGCAGCGATAATCCGGTTAAGACGGCCAAACGATTAAAAGCAATGTTACGGTGATGATGACGATTTTAGAACAGGCTAAAGACGGATTAATAACGCCGTTAACGCGTAAACTTGCCCGGCAAGAGAATGTTAAGGCTGGCGATTTAGTGAGTTTAATTGCCGGAGGTAAAGTGGTTGTGCCGGTTAACGCGCGGCGTGCGGCAATGCTTAAGCCGTGCGCGGTCGGCCAGGGGCTGCGGACCAAGGTTAATGCCAATATCGGAACCTCTACTGACAGGCCGCTGTTATCCCGAGAACTGGCTAAATTGGATATGGCCCTGCGTTGCGGGGCGGACGCGGTCATGGATTTAAGCGTTGGCGGAGAGTTGGATAAAATTCGCCTCCAGATTATTCGCCGCTGTCACGTGCCTCTGGGGACAGTCCCGGTATATGAAATTTCTGTACGGGCCTACCGGCAACATCAGGATTTTCTCAGTTTTAATATTGACGACATATTGCAGGTTTTAGAAGCTCAGGCTCGGGAAGGCGTGGATTTTTTTACCATTCATGCCGGAGTGACCTGGAAAAGCATGGCCGCATTGAAATCACATCAACGTCTTCTTGGGATTGTATCCCGCGGCGGGGCGATAATGGCGGCCTGGATCAACCGGCACAAAAAAGAGAACCCCTTCTTTGAGCATTATGATGCGGTGTTGGATATAGCTTACCGTTATGATGTGACTTTAAGCCTGGGAGACGGCTTGCGCCCGGGATCAGTACTTGACGCTACTGATGCGGCTCAGGTTGCCGAGCTTAAGATTTTAGCTGGATTAGCCCGGCGCGCGCGCCAAAGGAATGTTCAAGTTATGATCGAAGGCCCGGGGCACGTGCCTTTGAATCAGGTGGCCAGGAATATCCGGCTGCAGAAGAGATATTGCCAAGGAGCGCCTTTCTACGTGTTGGGGCCTTTAGTGACTGATATTGCTCCCGGATATGACCATATAACTTCGGCTATCGGCGGTGCAGTGGCCGCCAGTGAAGGG
>JBFZAQ010000182.1:0-4916 GCA_041308885.1 Candidatus Omnitrophota bacterium
CGCTTGTAAGATTTCCGAAGGCCAGAAGCAGCGTATTGCTATTGCCAGGGCGGTAATAAAGAAGCCGAAGATTTTGATCCTAGATGAAGCGCTTTCTTCTGTAGATTGTCAGAAAGAAGCCAGGATTATTAACAATCTGCGCGCATTTCTTATGAACACGACTATAATAATTATATCTCATCGGATTTCTACAATTAAAAAGATGGATCAGGTATATTTTTTGGCTAATCCCGGCAGGATAGAAATTTCTTCGCATGATCAGCTTATTAATCATATTGATTACCGCAAATATGCGGTTGAATCACGGGACGCTGGAGAGTAAATAATCGGCGATTATTCCGTCTAGTCATTCCGAAGAGGAAAGAATTATCAAAACTGGGAATCGATAGAATCGTCTATTAGTCCGAATAAAATTAGTTGCATAATTAGCAAAAAATGCTAAAATAAAGCACTTCGGTGAGGCGGCGACAGATTACCGCTGACGCAGAAGCTGTCGATTTTCAAGAGGAAGGAACGTGCAATGTTTTCTGATAATTCCGATAATAACCGCATGAAGCTGAGATGGTTTAGGGTCTCAGCTTTTTTATTACATTCAGATTTATCTGTGAAAGGAGCTGTAGATGAATAATATGCAGTTTGAGTTTTCCGATACGATTGCCGGGTATGTCAGCAAAGTCGATGCCGGGAAAAAGACCTTTGCCTTAAAAACAGTTGATAATCGCGAATTTCAGGTAAAAATCACTTCCAATAGCTGGGCCCGGGGCCCGCGTAACCTGGAAGAAGGCTATTGCGATATGGGCGCTCGGATGAGCCAATTAAAGGACGGCCAGTATTTATACGCCATCGGAATTTTTTATCCCGAAAAGGGCGGCCATGTTTTTGAGGCCAAGGCGATCGTTTTTCCCGATTCCGCGTCGGGTGAGTACCGGTTTGAAGAGCCGGATTGGTGGGTCAAGCAGGCCCGCAGTATCGCCGATTTCTATATCAATGCCGAATTCGGCAGCGCCAAAACGATTGATTACCGCGAGTACCGGACCATGCTTAGCCTCGGCGGCCAGAGAAAACCGCACCACCGGCAGGAAACCGATACGATCTCGCGCATGGTTTATGGCGAGGCCTCGGCATTTATGCTGACCGGCGAAGATCGTTTCCTGGAAGCGGCGGAGAAAGGCACCCAATATTTAAGGGATCATATGCGGTTTTACGATACCGATGAGCATATCGTTTACTGGTATCACGGCATCGATGTAAGCGGCGAAAAAGAGCATAAAGTCTTTGCCTCGGAGTTCGGCGACGATTATGACGCGATCCCGATGTATGAGCAGATTTATGCCTTAGCCGGCCCGACCCAGACCTACCGGATTTCCGGCGACCCGGCGATCATGAAGGATATCAAGATGACCATTGAGTTGTTTGATCGTTTTTTTCACGACAAGGAGAAACAGGGGTATTTCTCGCATGTTGACCCGGTTAATCTTGATCCGCGGGCCGAGAGCCTGGGGAGAAACCGCGGCCGTAAAAACTGGAATTCGGTCGGCGACCATGCCCCGGCTTACCTTATAAATCTTTGGTTGGCTACGGGCGACCCTAAATATAAGGAATTCCTGCGTTATACCGCCGACTGTATTACCAAATATTTCGCGGATTATGAGCATAGCCCGTTTGTCCAGGAAAAATTTCATGAAGATTGGAGCCATGATCAGGCCTGGGGTTGGCAGCAGAACCGCGGCGTCATCGGCCATAACCTTAAAATTGCCTGGAATCTGATGCGCATTAACAGTATTTCGCCGGATCAGCGTTTTGTGGATTTCTCCAAGAAGATCGCCGAGATCATGCCCAAGGTGGGTATGGATGTGCAGCGCGGCGGATGGTATGACGTGATGGAGAGGGAACTTGCCCCCGGGGAGGAGCAGCGGCGCTTTGCCTGGCATGACCGCAAGGCCTGGTGGCAGCAGGAACAGGGGATTTTAGCTTACCAGATACTGTACGGGATCCTGAAAGATCCCGCGTATCTTAAACTGGCCAGGGAATCAGCGGCGTTTTATAATTCTTTCTTCCTTGACCATGACGATGGCGCGGTGTATTTCAATGTCCTTAATAACGGTATACCGTTTTTACTGGGTACCGAGCGGCTAAAGGGGAGCCACTCCATGGCCTGCTATCACTCCATTGAGTTGTGCTATCTTTCCGCGGTCTATATCAACCTATTGCATACCAAGCAGCCGCTTGACCTTTATTTTAAGCCTTTGCCCAATCACGGATTCGGCGAGGTATTAAGGGTTGAGCCGGATATTTTGCCTGCCGGCAGCGTGCGGATCGACCAGGTTTGGATCGACGGTAATTCCTGGAAGAAATTTGACGCCAACGCCCTGACCGTGGAATTGCCGAATCTTAATTACCGGCCGAAAATTAAAGTGCGTTTAGTCCCCAACATAAAATAAAGCAGAAGGAGCGAGCCTCATGGAAATTAATAATTATTCCCGGGAAGGGCGCACGATCGTCGATATCGCCGGCAGCCTGGACAGCAATTCGGTGGCCGCGGCCGAATCGAAAATCATGCCGCTTATTAACGATAAGTCTTATATCATTTTGGATTTGAGCAAATGCAGTTATGTCTCCAGCGCCGGGCTTAGGCTGCTTTTAATGATTACTAAAGGCCTGGCCGGAAAAGGCGGGTTGTTGACGCTGACGGGGGTTTGCGATGAAGTCAAAGACGTCATGGAGATGACCGGTTTCGCCTGTTTTTTTAAGGCATTTAAGGATATTCCGGAAGCGTTGGATGCGCTTAAAAAAGGCGAGGAGCCAAAATGCTAAGAGTTGATTTTCATCCTACTCACAAATTTGGCGAATTCGACTTGCGCGCCGGCAAACCTCTTCCTTTTGGGGCGACGTTTGTACCTAAGGGAATAAATTTTTCGATCTATTCCAACTACGCTAAAAGCTGCGAGCTGGTGCTTTACAAGAAGCATAGCCACGAACCATTCGCGATCATCCCTTTTTTTGATGAATTTCGGATCGGCAATGTCTTTACCATGATCGTATTTGACCTGGATTATGAGGATCTTGAGTATGGCTTTCGGATGGATGGCCCGTTTAGCCCATGGGAGGGCCACCGTTTTGATAAGACCAAGGTTTTGATGGATCCTTACGCTAAGAATATCGGGGGCAGAGACGTCTGGGGGGCGACTCCGGATTGGAGCGATCCTTATCCTCACCGGGCCCGCATTTGTTTTGATGATTTTGACTGGGAGGGGGACCACCCCCTGGAGACTCCGGTCGAAGACCTGGTCATCTATGAAGCGCACGCCCGCGGCTTTACCAAGCACCCCTCCTCGGGGGTCAAGTATCCCGGGACTTTCGCCGGGATATTGGAGAAGATCCCTTATTTAAAGAAGCTCGGCATCAATTGCCTTGAGCTTATGCCGATCCATGAATTTGACGAATTCGAGAATTCCCGGCCTTCTCCGGTAAGCGGGAAACTGTTGATGAATTATTGGGGTTATAGCAATGTCGGTTTTTTCGCCCCTAAAGCCGGGTTTGCCGCTTCGGGAAAATTCGGGATGCAGGTCGACGAATGCAAGAACCTGATCAAGCAGCTGCACAAGAACGGCATTGAAGTCATTCTGGATGTCGTATTCAATCATACCGCCGAAGGCAATGAGCGGGGCCCGTATATCTCTTACCGCGGCATCGATAATAAGACTTATTATATGCTTACCCCCGAAGGCTACTATTTTAATTTTAGCGGCTGCGGGAATACCCTTAATTGTAATAATCCGATTGTCCGCAATATGATCTTGGACTGCCTGCGCTATTGGGCGGCGGATTATCATGTGGACGGGTTCCGTTTTGATTTGGCCACTATTCTCGGACGCGACCAGAACGGGGCGCCGATGCACAGCCCGCCGTTATTGGAGACTTTGGCCTTTGACCCGATCCTGGGTAAATGCAAGCTGATCGCCGAGGCCTGGGATGCCGGGGGGTTGTATCAGGTGGGTAATTTTCCTTCCTGGGGCCGTTGGGCGGAGTGGAACGGCAAGTTCCGCGATGACCTGCGCAAGTTCCTCCAGGGCGAAATGGGGATGGTGGGAGTTATGTCCCAGCGCCTGCAGGGCTCGCCGGATCTCTACAGCTGGCTGGGCCGCGGGGCGCGGGCCTCGGTGAACTTTATCACCGCCCATGACGGTTTTACCCTTATGGATATGGTCTCTTATAACGGAAAACATAATGAGGCTAACGGCGAGAACAACAGCGACGGAGGCAATGATAATTATAGCTGGAATTGCGGCGAAGAGGGGGAGACCAAGAATCCCGATGTCCTTAGGCTGCGCCGCAAGCAGATCAAGAACGCCCTGGCCATGCTTTTAGTCAGCCAGGGCACGCCGATGATCCTGGCCGGAGATGAAATGGGGAATACCCAGTGGGGTAATAATAATGCCTACTGCCAGGATAACGAGATCTCCTGGATCGACTGGGGCCTTCAAGAAAAGAATAAAGAGATATTCGAATTCGCGCGGAAAATGATCGCTTTTCGCCGGGCGCATCCGGTATTTCGCAACTGCAGCCATTTTCAGAACCGCGATTATGCCGGAAGCGGCATAGCGGATATCTCCTGGCATGGGACTAAGGCCTGGTATGCCGACTGGTCAAGCACCAACCGTCTTCTGGCTTTTATGTTGTGTGGAAAACACGCCAAAGGGGGCACGGTCAGGGATAACACCGTTTATGTGGCGATGAACATGCATTGGGAGATGCACGGTTTTGAGCTGCCGCAGCCCTATAAGGGGGCGCAATGGCATGTCTTCGCGAATACCGACGCGCGCGCGCCTCAGGATATCTGGGAGCCCGGCCAGGAAAAGAAGCTGGAGAACCAAAAAGAATTTCTGGTTGGGGCGCGCTCGGTTATAGTGTTGATC
>JBFZAQ010000183.1:0-17653 GCA_041308885.1 Candidatus Omnitrophota bacterium
CAGGTGGGCAATGAGTATGGCCTGGTAACGATGAGCGAAGTCATGGATACCCGTGATGTTGACTTGGTGGCTCGGTATGTGGATATTTTTCAGATTGGGGCCCGGAACATGCAGAATTTTACTTTGCTTAAAGAAGTCGGCCAGACCCGTAAGCCCGTAGTTTTAAAACGCGGTCCGTCATCGACTGTTAAGGAGATGCTGATGTCGGCGGAGTATATTTTGTCGGGAGGAAATTTTAGCGTAGTGTTGTGTGAGCGGGGGATTCGCACGTTTGAGGATTCCACCCGTAACACCCTCGATATCAGCGCTGTTGCGGTAGTCAAGCAGCTATCGCATCTGCCGATAATCGTGGATCCCAGCCATGCTGCCGGTAAATGGGGTTATGTCCCGAGCCTGGCGAAGTCCGCGGTAGCCGGCGGCGCCGACGGCTTGATTATCGAAGTGCATAGTCATCCCGAAGATGCTAAATCCGACGGAGCGCAATCGTTGTTGCCGGTTAATTTTGCCCAGTTAATGAGTGAGTTGAAGGTTGTAGCTAAAGCCGTGAATCGCCAAGTATGAAACTTTTTTTTAAAAGAGTATAAATATTGGGGGTGGTGCTGAATGGCGGATCAATCGAACGCGGGCTAAAGATGCGCGGTCTGTGCGGGACTGTTGTAGGGGTCAGCCGGCATAAGGCCAGTATCGACCGCGCCCGAAGAATGGGAGTTATTGACCAGGGTTCTTGCGATATGTCGATTATTAGCGGCGCAGATTTGGTGATTGTCGCTGCGCCGGTGCAGGCAATTATGGGTCTAGCCGCCAAGATCAGGCGGTACGCAGCCAAGGATTGCCTGGTTACCGACGTGGGGAGCGCTAAACAAGAGATTGTTTCCTGCTACGAAAAAAGATTCTCGAGCTATGTGGGTAGCCATCCGATGGCCGGATCCGAGCAGCGGGGGGTAGTCAACGCGGCCGGCGATCTCTTTCAAGATTCATTGTGCATCGTGACTCCTACGCGGCGCACGCCTAAGAAAGCCCGGCAGATTGTAACCGAATTATGGCGCGCTTTGGGGGGGCGGGTATTGATCCTGCGTCCGGCTGCCCACGACGCGGCCGTATCCGTGGTCAGTCATTTACCGCACGCCGTGGCTTTTGCGCTGATCCAAAGTGTTCCTGGCCGGTACCTGCGCTGGGCCGCTGCCGGTTTACGCGATACTACCCGCATTGCCGCCTCGGATGCCGGCCTCTGGGCGGATATATTTTTGAGTAATAGCAAGCACGTAGTTAGCGATATCGCTAGATTCCAGAGACAGCTCGATTTAATTAAAACCGCGATCAAGACTAAGAATCGGACGGCGCTTGAGCGCTGCTTGGAAAAAGCGCGGCTGGCTCGAGAAAGACTCGCGTAATATGATTATCGCTATTGATGGCCCGGCCGGAGCCGGTAAGAGTACCATAGCTAAAAAGGTGGCCCGGCATTTAGGTTTTCTTTATATCGATACGGGTGCGATGTATCGGGCTTTGACTTTAAAAGCCTCCCGCCTGCAGATTGATCCGGCAGATATTGAGCGGATGATTGAAACGGCCCGGAAAACTAAGATCGACTTGCGCAATAACCGGGATGGTTCGCTGGAGGTCCTTCTTGACGGTGAGGATGTTACGCGGGATATACGTCAACCGGTAATTACCAAGCGCGTTTCCGATATCGCCAAGATAAAAGAAGTGCGCCAGATTATGGTTGAGGCCCAGAGGCGGTTAGGCCTTGTCCGCGACAGCGTATTGGATGGCCGGGATATCGGTACGGTAGTTTTTCCTAATGCCGAAAAAAAATTTTATCTTGACGCGGATCTTGGCGAGCGCGCCGGCAGGCGCCATAAAGAATTGCTTGCGGCCGGACAGCAATTAAGCCCGGAAGATGTTCGCAAAGATATGTTAAGCCGGGATACTATTGACTCAACCCGGGAGTATGCGCCCTTAAGAAGGGCGGATGATGCGGTGTATATTGACACGACTAGGATGAGTATTGAGGAAGTGGTTGAAAGAGTATTAAAAGAAGTCAAGTCTGTGTAATGTCTTATGTGTAATGTGTAATGCGAGTGTAATGCAAAATAATGTGTAATGCAAAAAATTATAGAATACTTTTTATTTTCCATAACACAATCAAACATTACACCCACATTACACATCAAACATTACACATTACACAAAACGTAGCTTTGTATGAATAAGGAACTCATTCGTAATTTCTCCATCATCGCCCACATCGACCACGGAAAATCCACGCTGGCCGATAGGATCCTGGAAATTACCGGGGCCGTGGATAAGCGTCATAAAGGGGCCCAGCTTCTCGATGATATGGATCTGGAAAAAGAGCGGGGTATAACCATCAAGGCGTCGATGGTCCGGCTGGGGTACCGTTCTCAGAAGCATGGCAAGGAATTCACTTTTAATTTAATCGACACTCCCGGGCATGTGGACTTTACCTACGAAGTATCTAAATCGTTGGGTGCCTGCGAAGGGGCCCTTTTAGTTATCGATGCCGGACAGGGGATCGAGGCCCAAACGATTGCCAATTATTATCTGGCTAAGGAGAATAACTTAAAGATCATACCGGTAATCAATAAGATCGATTTGACGTCTATTGATTTGCCGTCGGTACTTTATCAGGTAGAGTCAGTGCTGGGTTTTGCGGAATCGGAAGTTTTGTTGGCTTCGGCCAAGGAAGGAATCGGGATTATTGAGATCCTGGATAGGATTATTGAGGTGGTCCCTTCGCCTACGGGAGAACCCGGGCATCCCTTGAAAGCTTTGGTTTTCGACTGTCGTTATGATGCTTATAAAGGTGTCGTAGTCTTTGTCCGGTTGGTAGACGGCAGGCTTGATGCGCGTACGGCTTTACAGATGATGCAATCGGGCAAAAACTATAAGATTGAAGAGCTGGGCGTGTTTAAGGATTTGAAGTATTCTCCCGTTGATGAATTGACCTGCGGTGAGGTCGGATACTTTACGGCTAATATCCGGGATCCTCGGGAGATCGTGGTGGGAGATACTTTGGCTGATGCGAAGAATTTGCCGGATGCCGTCTTGCCCGGCTGCCGCACCATCAAACCGCTGGTCTTTTGCGGGGTTTACCCGGTTAATCCGGGCGATTTTCCGCAGGTGCGGGATGCTATGGATAAGTTGAAGTTATCCGACGCGTCTTTTATCTTCGAGCCGGAAACGTCTCAGTCTTTCGGTTCGGGATTTCGCTGCGGATTTCTCGGGTTGTTGCATATGGAGATCGTTCAGGAGAGGCTGGAGCGCGAATATAACCTAAATTTGATTTTAACCGTGCCCAATGTGGTCTATAAAATTCGCGGCCGTGACGGCTCGCTTGTGGAAGTGGATACTCCGGCTCGGCTGCCGCCAATGGGCGATATCCAGGAGGCCCTTGAGCCCTGGGTCAGCCTATTGATGATCATCCCGGTGGAATCCATCGAGCCGGTCTGTGAGCTAGCCAAATCCCGTCGGGGGATCTTTGTTTCGAATGAGTATTTAAGCGAAGATCGGGTAAAGATCATTTTTGATATGCCATTAGCCGAGATCATCGTAGATTTTTATGACCGGATGAAATCGGTAACCCGCGGTTATGGATCGCTGGATTATGAGTTCAAGGATTATTTACCCACCAAGCTGGTTAAGCTGGATATTTTGATTAACGGCAGTGTTTGCGACGCCTTCTCGTCTTTATTATTTAAGGAAAAGGCCATGACTAGATCACATGCGTTGGTTTCTAAATTACGCGAGTTGATCCCGCGGCAGTTATTTGAGATTACCATCCAAGCGGCCGTCGGCAATCAAATTTTGGCTTCGGAAAGAGTCAGGGCTTATTCTAAGCATGTCACCGGTAAGTGTTACGGAGGGGATATTACGCGTAAGCGTAAACTTTGGGATATTCAAAAGGAAGGTAAAAAACGTCTTAAGCAATTGGGTAAAGTAGAGATTCCTCAAGAGGCATTTTTGGAGGTGCTTAAAATATGAAGCAGGCCAGCGCAGAACAGCAAGGAAAAACCAAAAAAACAGTAGTCCGCGAGTGGGTTGAATCTATTATCATAGCTTTTCTGTTGGCTATGGTCATCAGGACTTTTGTGGTCCAGGCCTTTAAGATTCCTACCGGCTCAATGCAAAATACGCTCATGCCGGGAGATATTATCCTGGTGAATAAATTTATTTATGGGGCCAAGGCGCCGTTCGTACCCGTAGCGTTGCCGGCTGTCCGGCAACCCCAGCGCGGTGATGTGGTAGTCTTTATCTATCCGCAAGACCCCAAGAAGGACTTTATCAAACGATTGATCGCAAAGGAAGGGGAAACGGTTCAAATACGTAACGGTACGCTGTATATCGATGAACAGCCGCTCAGGGAACCGGTATTCAGCCGGCATTATTATTATAATCGCGGCGATTACGGTAAAGAAGATCAGAAGATTATTGTCCCTAAAGACAGCTATTTCGTGCTGGGAGATAATTCGGCCTCGTCGCAAGATTCCCGCTACTGGGGGTTTGTGCCTAAAAAGAATATCCTGGGTAAAGCCATGGTGATCTATTGGCCGTTAAACAGAATTCGGATAATTAAATAATTTATTTTGGCATTTGAATTTTGTCATTTGATATTATTTTGAGCATTCGGGATTGTTTTATATGAATATCGCCAACAAAATCTCGACCTTTCGTATCTTAAGCGTCCCCTTTTTTATCTCCTGCCTGGTTTATTATTCTCCTGCTCGGGACTACCTGCGTTTTATCGCTCTGGGAATTTTTGTGCTGGGGGTCATTTCTGACGCTGTCGATGGCTATATCGCCCGCAAGTCTAAGCAGCAGTCCAAGGCCGGGCTGGTTCTTGACCCTTTAGGCGATAAGCTGCTTCTTATGAGCGCTTTTATTTGTTTGTCCTCGGTGAATTCCTTTCCCCGAGGAATTAGTTTTCCTCTTTGGGTTACTCTCGTTGTTATCAGCCGGGACGCCATAATTCTTTTGGGCGCGGTAGTGGTTTATATGGTTAAACATGACATCCAGATCGATCCGACCCGTTGGGGTAAGTTGTCGACTACATTTCAGATGTCCGCAGTTTTAATGGTGCTTTTACAACTACGGGGTGCTGCGATACTCTGGTCATGCGCGGTATTCTTTACGGTTGTATCCGGTATTGACTATATTCGGAGGGGTTTTTCTACATTATATGCCGATAATAATAGGGATAATCATTAGTTATTTGCTAGGCTCGATTCCCACTGCTTATTTGTTCGGTAAGGCGCTTAAGGGGATTGATATTCGCAAACATGGTTCGGGTAACGTAGGGGCAACCAATGCCATGCGCATATTGGGTAGAGGCCCGGGGATAACCGTGTTGTTTATCGATGTGGTTAAAGGTTTTGTTGCTGTTGCTGTCGTCGGCGCCATGCTCAGTAGCCGCATATCGTATATATCTAAAGATTTAGTTGTTTTGGCCTGCGGATTTAGTTGTATTATTGGCCATAACTGGACGATATTCTTGGGTTTTAAAGGCGGTAAAGGTGTAGCCACCACGCTGGGAGTCCTCCTAGGGTTGATGGCCGGTAATTTAGTTTTATCCGTGGCCGTGGGTTTTGTGTTCTTGACATGGGTGGTTATGTTTCTGATTGTGCGTATTGTTTCGTTTGCTTCGCTGGCAGCCGCAATATCGCTGCCGGTATATTTACTGATTTTTGACCAGCCTAAGGTGCTATTATGCGCTGGATTTGTCCTAAGCGGGTTTATAATTCTGCGCCATAAGAAAAACATAATTCGTTTAATTAGAAAAGAAGAGCCTCATATCTGCCTTAAATTCCCTAAGCATCAAGAAAACGCTTTCCAAAAGTGATCATTTCTCCTTGAAAACAAAAGAGTTAACATGTTATACTTATATTGTAAGGATAATATGAATGTGTTAGTGTCTTCGGGCATTTTTTTTAGATTGTTCTTAAGTAGTTTATAAAAGTACAAAGATGGCTGAAGATTTTATAGCGCCCCCGCCCTATTCGCTTAGATAGGTAACGCCACGGAGGGTGAGATATTGAGCCGGGTCCCTGTCAATAAGGAGAGAATTTAAAAGGCGGCCCGGCAATTTTTTAGGAGACGAAGAATGCGTGACTTGCTATTTAAAAATCTGACATCACCGGATAAGAAGCGTAAGATTCTGTCTAGTTCAGAGGTTTTGGATAGCCAGGGAGTGCGCAGTATAGTCCATCGTCATTTTATTTGTGTGGTTAAGGAAGTTAAAGACTGCTCTGTGCATCGTCCATTACCCTATGTCTATGTGCTTAAGCAAAAAAGCACCAAGCTGCACAGAGAAAAATTTTTCTGCCGGATCAAGGGCAGCGTTTACGCGGTCAGCCAGGGACGTCTTTTCCTGGTTCTGTTTATGCATTCCTTGAAGATTACCCTCGCCCCGACAACTCAAGATATTCCCGTTCAATAAACACTTCCTGATATCTTGATCCCCGCTTTTTACTAAATGCGTGTCCCGGTGTCCTTGTGTACTTGTGTCATTGTGTTCTGGTGTCTCGGCGTTCCCGTTAAAAGCGCGTATCAGCGCATCAGGGTATCAGTAGGCAGGATACCAGCAGATTAGTTTACCAGGTATTATTTAATCCGATACCCTGATCTTCTGATACCCTACCCACTGATATCCTGATATTCTGATATCTGCTTTTACTAAACGTGTCTCCAGATATCCTGGTGTCTTGGTATCCTGGCGATTTGGCATATTGGCTAGCGCTGCCGGAATTATTTTGTTATAATATTTAAAAAGAACCAAGGGTTGCTTGTATACGCAGGGAGCGCGCCATGAAGATTACGGTTCAGGTTAAGCCGAATTCCACAAGGGAAAAGGTCGAGCAGCAGGAGAACGGACAGTATTATTTATGGGTGCGCGCCGCGGCGCGCGAGGGGAAGGCGAATCAGGCGGCGATTAAGCTTCTCAGTTCTCATTTCGGCATTGCCAAAAGCAGAATTATCCTCTTTAAAGGGCACACCGCAAAGCATAAAATCTTCGAGATTCAGGAATAATTTTTAGTCTAACAATACGTTGATTGTATTACGCTTTTGACCGGCGGCGGCGAGAAAATCTGCCCGGCCGATAAGATAACGCAGTTGATTTATATCGGCAGCGATAGTCTTGGCGTTGAGGGTGATATTCTGAATGGCGTATTGGCCGTATTCTTTTCTGCGGGGATTGGTATAAATAACTTCGATTCGTTTCTCGGCGAAGATTGCGTTAATCGAAATTTGCTTTGAGCTGGCGAATTGTTCACGCACAAGTTTCGGTTCGATGAGGAGATTGCCATATTCTACGTTCACGCCGAAAACCTGGGTGAGCGTAGTCAGTACGTACCAGCTGGCCGAGCCGGTCAGATAACTATACATACCCCGACCTTCATTATTGAAGTATTCGGGTAAACCGGGATGGATTTTGCTGGTGGTAGAATCGGCGGCCATGCGAAAGATAGTATTCAAAACGCGAAAACCTTCTTGGGCGTAGCCGCGCGCGTATAAGCCGTAGGCGTACATTATCTGCATATGATTAAAGAAAGCCCCGTTCTCCTTCTCGCCGTAGACAAAAGAAAAGGCTCGGCCCAAGTCAGGCTGTTCGGCTTCAAAGTCCGTATTCAGGCGTAACCCACCATGCTTTTTATCTCTTAAGTTTGTGTTGACGCTCTTTATGATCTGTCGGATTTGTTCATCGTTGGCCACACCGCTTAAAATCGGAAAGGTTTGTCCGGTAAGGGTCATGCGCACAATCCCGTTCTTGCGGCCTTCGACGCGCTGAAGCTTGTTATCATAATAGCCGTTAAAAAAACCTTCCTTAAGCCATTCATTAGCGCGGATGTGTTGGCCTAAGAATTCCGCCTTTTTGGTAAGGTCCGCAATAATGCCGGCGATTGACAGGGTAATTTTATCTCCGCTGACTTCGGGGGATACGGCTGCGAAATATCTTTTCAGCAGCGCTTGTTTCTCTTGTGGATTATCGTAAGCTACAGGTTGATTAAGGGTGTCGAGTAACAGTTTCAATTCTTTCAGGATTACGATTTCTTGGGGGTTGATGCGGCTAAGCAGCGCGCAGAGGGTTTTAAGATTAGCCGCGTACATGCAAGAAAAGGCGACACTCTCTCCGTGCTGTCCAGCCATATCCAGACCGTCATTCCAATCAGCATTCTCGAGGCGTATACAGTTGTGCGCACCCACATTAAAGAATTGGACCAGAGTCTGCACCAGGATATGTTCAAGGAGAGAACCTTCATAGATCTGTCCGAATTGGGTCTTTAATTGTTTCCCTTTTTCGGGAGTCCATTGCTGATCACGCAGGCTGCTGCGGTGTAGTTGATGATCCCGGAAATAGCTTATCGGGGTTAAGAGGATATTTAAGTCGCCGGTCTGATTTATGTATAGATTGATAGTCAAAAGCGGCCAGACGCCGTGATCCATCCAAACCCGGCTGATATTGTTACGGTCGGCGATAAATTCTCCGGGCTTACTTCCGATAATGGTGGCATTCGATCCATCTATGCGCACTCCCGAGAAATTGTTAATCAGCGTTTCTCGAGCGTCTTGAGGATCCTTAATGATAAGCGAGAGGGCGTCTTGCCATAGGTCGCGCCAGCCGCGCCCGCCTTTGCCATAGTCGAAATCCGGTAGGTATGAACAGCCGAAGATTTTGCGTAGAGTCGGTTGAATGCTGACCCAGCGAAACCAGTTCTCTTGATCGGGTTGGGCGCAAGATAGCGAGATCTCGCTGCTTAAGCCGGTCCAGAATTTCTTGGTTGCCGTGAATGCCGCGGTTACCTTGGCCGGCGAGTTAAATTTCGCCAGCAACTTAGGGATTTTAAGAGAGTTATCGTTAATACCAAGCAAGATGATATACGAATGGAATTCTTTGGGCTTAAGGGCGGACCGGCGAAAACGCAGCGCTCCCATGCCTTCTTGGCCTTGAGAGATTAATTTTCGGCTGGGGAGACGATTTTGGTAAATTACCTCCGGGGCTTCCAAGTCGCCGCTATCGCCGGAGTACTCTGCCTGTGTCGGATAGATATATTGGGGCCCCTGTCCGGAGTGGTCAATTCCCAGCACGAAGTAGGTTGTTGTATTGATTTTATGTCCGGCTTCGTCGAATAATAAGGTCGGCTTGACCGTGAGGCCGAATTTCTGGAGTGTTATCCGCTGCAAGAGCGAGGTAACATGCCGGTGGTCAAAAAGATTATGCGCTGATCGGGCGAAAATAGGAATGGCGCCTATTGCCGTGTAGCGGATAGGCTTGGCGGATATGTTGGTCAAGGTAACTTGCATGATCTCAACCGGTTCCCCTGAAGCAGGGATAAAGGATAATATCTCGCTGGCTAGGCCGATGCGGGGATTGCGGCGGTTAACGCTCTGCCAGAGTAGCCCAGCTTTAAAGCTACAGATATCTTTCTGCTGCAGTTGACTATCTTTCGATACTCCCGTCGCTGACCAGATCTTGTTTGGGTTGATATGGATCCAGAAATTACGGCTGACCTTAGAGTTACTTAGGCCGATTCGGGAAACCGGCTCGATAAGAAAAGAATTGAATGAAGAGCGGATGTCGCCATGCAAGTCGGGAGTAATGGAAGACATAAGGCCGGCTGAATTGCATAAAGGAAAATACAACGATCTCATGTCCGCGGCCGCATCCCAGCGAAAGGTCCCCTCATGGTCGATAAACTGCCAAGCCTTTTTCTTCATAGGAACTAAACTCTAGCATATTGACTAGAGGTTTTCAAGCAAAAAAAGCCTTTAATTGTCCCGGAATATTTCCGCAGGCTTTATGCCCTTGCCATAAAAGCTTAAACCAATTTTTTATTGCCTGTTTAGGGAAGCGGGTATCGCTCAAGGCAAAAAATATTTATTTGTGGCGGGTTTATGTGGTATAATTCATCTATTATGGATTTCTATCAGAGTGTTCAGCAGATCTGTAAAATGAATCCCCGCTATAAAGCCGATGCCTACGAATTCGTTATGCAGGCGCTTGCCTTTAGTCAGAAGAAATTTATCCGCTCGGGGCATATTTCAGGAAAAGAGCTTTTAGAGGGGATTAAGGATTTAGGCTTGGAGCTATACGGCCCGATGGCCCGGACGGTTTTTGCCCATTGGGGCATCACTACTACGTCTGACTTCGGCCAAATCGTCTTTATTATGGTTGAGCAAGGTTTAATGAGCAAAGACGACCGAGATTCGCCCGATGATTTTAATAATGTCTATGATTTTAACTCCGCATTTGACGCCTTCAATTCAAAATTGACGTGAAGCATTATACGCAATATCTCTGGTTTAATACCAAGCAGGCGCGGGAGTTCATTAATATTACCGATGATGTGCGTAAGGCGGTTAAAACTAGCCTGATTCTCGAGGGGCCATGCTTGGTCAATGCAATGCATATCACGGCCAGCGTATTTATACGCGATTAGAACTCAATGCAGACGTGTGCAGCAGTTTAGGTTTAAGCTAAAGCGTTCGTTTAGATAGAGGTACACATTATGATATATTACTTTATTAAATGATATCCATTCTGTAAAATAGCTTGACAATATGATTATTTGTGGTATATTTGTAGTATGAATATCAATCAACTGATTGAATTTGACCGTCTTGCCAGAGAAGACGGCAAGAAATATGACAAAAGGCGCGCGCTTTACGAGACAATCGCGCAGGACGCCGGAGCGCATTTTATTGGTATAGTTGGGCCGCGCGGCGCGGGCAAGACGATTATTCTCAAGCAATTAGCCTTGGCAAGCGAAAGGTCTTTTTATGTATCATTAGACGCTATGGAGGGCGACCTTTTTGATCTCGTAAAGACTTTACATGAAACTATGCGGATAAGGTTGTTTCTGTTGGACGAAGTGCATGTATACCTGGGCTTTGAAGCCGATCTAAAAAAACTCTACGATGTTCTTGATATCAGGGTGATCTTTACCAGTTCCACGGCGCTGGGAATGTATGAATCGGGTTACGATTTGTCGCGGCGTATCCTGCTCAAGAAGCTCTATCCTTTTACATTACGAGAGTACGCGCAATTTAGATATGGGCAGGAGTTTAGCGCCTTAACCCTCCGGGATATTGTAGAAGGGGAGATTCCCGCGGATGTTTTTAAGGCGGGGGAACATTTTTTGCCGTATATCCAGGGCGGCCTTATGCCATTCGCTTTGCGAGAGCCGCAGCCCCTGGCACTTTTAGAAAACATCCTCAAAACTATTATTCGTAAAGATATTCCCCATATCGCAAAACTATTGACCGATGAGCTGGAAAAAATTGAGCAGCTTGTCTGTTTTATCGGGCGCTCGGGGGTTGACGGGATCAATTATTCCTCGGTGTCGCAAAATGTTCATATTACCAAGTACAAGGCCGAACAGTATATTGCGCTTTTAGAACGGGCTTTTATTTTGCACCGGGTCATGCCGATAGGAAGCAATGTGATGAAAGAGCCGAAAGTTGTTATGGCTTTGCCGTATCGACTTTTGTATAAGCCGCTTGATGAGGCCATCGGAGGTTTGCGGGAGGATTTTTTTGTGGACGCATTTAGGGCACAAGGAAAGGAAATATTTTATCTTAAATCTATGCGCGGGACAAAAACTCCGGATTATCTTATCCGTGATTTCGAAGACATTGTCTTTGAAGTTGGCGGTAAGGGTAAAGGGAGAAGCCAGTTTAAAGGCGTGGGCAGTAAAAGAAAGATTATCTTTGCGGATACTTATGAGCTGGCCGGTATGCGCCGGCCGTTATTTTGTGCCGGGCTGCTTTGAGGGGTGAGTTGCAAAAAGAATAGCTGTTGAATATGGAGGAGCCGTGAAAAAAGTATTCCGCATAGCGATAACTGGGTTTTTCTTTGTGCTGCCATTGTTCTTGCTATATTTTGTTGGCGGGTTAAGTAATTTAATGCGCTGGAAGACTGGAAGCCCGCTTGTGCCGGGCCATAACTGGACTAGGTGGAGCCATGTGTATCTAGTCTTAGGATCATTGTTTTGTATTGTTATGTATGTACCAATGGTTATAAGTGTTATCAAGCGAAATCTAAAAATACTTTTAATTCCGTTTCTGGCGGCGATTGTTTTAATAATCTTCAGTATCGTATTTGTCGGCATATCAAAAAATGCTTATTACAGCCAGATTATCGAGAAATGTAACCAAGAGATTAAAAATAATCCAAACGATTCAATCCCTTTAGAGAAGAAAGCAACAGCGTACGATGAATTAGGAGATCATGGAAAGGCCATAGAACTTTTTACCGAAGCATTAAGAACTACGCTTAAACCTGCATATGTTATACATGATCGTGGGATGGCCTATATGCGTAAAGGAGAATCAGTTAAAGCGATCTCTGATTTTAGCAAAGCTATGGAAATGGAGACCAATGAAAAAGATTTTATTGCGCAATGTTATAATGACAGAGGAAATGCTTATTATGACCTCGGGCAGTATGAAAAAAGTTGGCAAGATGTGAGTAAGGCTTTAGAAATGGGATATCGTGTGCAGCCCGGTTTTTTAGCAGCCTTAGAGGGGAAAGGATACAAAAAATAATAATGAAATCCTATACTCACTATCTCTGGTTCAACACGAAGAGGCGTCAGGAATTTATTAACATTACTTCGCAAGTTCAGGAAGCCATCACAAATAGCCAGGTTAAGGAAGGCCTTTGCCTGGTTAATGCCATGCACATTACGGCATCGGTTTTTGTGAATGATGATGAAGGCGGGCTGCATCGTGATTTTGACCTTTGGCTGGAGAAATTGGCTCCTCAGGCCAAGGATTATTTACATCATCAAACTGGCGAAGATAATGCCGATGCCCACCTTAAACGCACGATCATGGGCCGGGAGTCGGTTATCGCGGTTACCGCTGGCGATCTTGATTTAGGGCCGTGGGAGCAGATTTTTTACGGCGAGTTTGACGGCCGGCGAAAGAAGCGGGTTTTGGTTAAGATTATCGGAGAATAGCCATGCAGCGCCGAATATATTATCACGATACGGATTGCGGGGGAGTAGTTTATTACGCGAATTATCTTAAGTTTTTTGAAGAGGCGCGCACAGAGTTTTTCGAGCAGCGAGGCGTGTTTATGACAGAGTTAAGCCGCGCGGGTACTTTGTTTGTGGTCTATCGTCAAGAGGTTACTTATAAGCTATCCGCCGTCTATGGGGATTTATTGGAAGTAGCTACTGTGATTTATGCCATTCAGGCCGCAAAAATCGATTTTGGGCATACGGTTAAGAACCAGCAAGGAAAGCTCATCTGCGAAGCCAGGACAATTATGGTTTGTGTTGATGGGCACCTGAAGCCAAAACCTGTTCCGCAAGATTTAAGCCAAGCGCTCCTGGCAGCGCGAGGCCGAGAAATCGGGAAGGAGGCTTGATGAACGCAGTATTGTATGCTTTTTTATTCCTGGCGGCAGCGCTCATCGGTTTTACGGTATGGTTTTTGATCGGTGAACAAACAGCGGGTAAGCGCAAGCGGTCGGAGGCGGAGTCGCAGCGTCAGCAAGACTATGATTCTATCAAGCAGCTTCAGGAGCGCGCGCTGGCGTTACAGAGGGATCTAGAGAAAGCGCGGACTGATTATGCTAATATTTTACGCGGGCTGGATGACGCGCGCAGAAAAGAGCAGGACGCGCTCCACGAGGCGGCAAGGTTTAAATCCATCGCCGAGCGGGTTGGGCCGATCGAGGAAGAAAATAGGAATATGCTGGGCAGAGTCAATCAGTTGGAGTCCTTAATTCTTACTCATAAAAAGGAAATTGAAAGCCGAGATGTTATTATCGCCGATTTATCGACCAAGCTTGCGCGGGGGCAAGGAGTTTCTTTGGAGGAACACGAATTAGCCAAGCAAGAGCTGGTTAAAGCAACAGCTGAGGCCGTTCAATCCAGGCAGGCAGAACATCAGGCAGCGGCCTTAGTGCAAGCTCTGCGGCAGGATTTGGCAGACAAGGAAGCGCGCTTGGCTCAACTGGTAAAAGACTCAGCGTCCGCGCAGGAACATACGGCCTTAAAAGCCGAACTTCAAGAAAAGGAGCAAGCGTTACAGGAAGCCTTGTTCAAGAGATCTGCAGCGCAGCAAGATTACGATAATCTTAAGAAAAAGTTGGAAGAAGCCGAATCGGTATTGCGGCTGCTCCACGGAGCGCAGTAAGGGTTATGGGTAAAGAATTGATTGTGGTAGGTGATAGGGTGTTGATAGCGCCGGATACGAGCGGAGATCGTACCGATACCGGGCTATATTTGCCTCAAGGCGTTAAAGAGAAAGAAAAAGTTCAGTGCGGACGAATCATTAAAGCCGGTCCGGGTTATCCCCTTCCTGACCCCGCTTCCGTAGAGGTCGAACCATGGCAACAAACCCCGGAATTTGCGGGGAAATATTTTCCTTTGCAAGCCAAAGTAGGCGACTATTGTATTTTCCTGCGTAATTCCGGAGTTGAAATTGAATATGAGCAGGTTAAGTATATAGTCGTTCCTCACTCCGCAATTCTCGTTGTTCTAAGAGACATCTAAAGTGATGAAGCAGGCTACGGTTGTGATTACTCAAGGCGGTTGTTTTTTTCCCCTATTGTTCCTAGGAAACCTATTCCTGGGGTGGATATTTTTAAGGCCGCTATATTGGCTGGGTTTGCAGCTGATTTTGACTATTTTATTAATTGTTTTTTCTCATTTTATCCGCAGGCAAGCGGCAGCCCATGCGGGTAGAAAGGGAAAGCAGGCAATTGATGTGCAAGGCGAGGTCCTTAAAGAGGGGGAATGAAGATCCCCCCGGCAAGCCGGGTGCGCGCTTGTGCGTTTGTGCGCAACATTTTATTTGACACAGGGTTTAATCTTTGTTAAAATCAATGCACACTTTAGGTTAGATGTGATTTAAGGAGGCTGGGAATGGCCAATGCCGGTGAAGCGGTGAAGAAAACAATTAATTATCTCTTAGGTCTATTTTCCAATGATATGGGAATCGACTTAGGCACGGCCAATACTTTAGTCTATGTTAAAGGCGAGGGTATTGTGCTTTCTGAGCCTTCGGTAGTGGCCATTGAGCGGGGGACGTCTCATGTTTTAGCGGTGGGAGATGAGGCTAAGCGTATGTTGGGCCGCACGCCGGGTAATATTGTGGCTATTCGGCCAATGAAAGACGGGGTTATCGCTGATTTCGAGATTACCGAAGCTATGCTGCGGTATTTTATTAAGAAGGTGCATCATCGCCATGTATTGGTTAGGCCGCGCATTGTGATTGCCATTCCTTCGGGGATCACTGAGGTTGAGAAGCGCGCGGTAAAAGATTCTGCCGAGCGGGCGGGAGCGCGGGAAGTGTATTTGATCGAAGAGCCGATTGCCGCGGCAATCGGTGTTGGGTTGCCGATTCAAGATCCGGTCGGCAATATGATTATTGATGTCGGCGGAGGCACCACCGAGATCGCGGTGATCTCATTGGCCGGTATCGTGTTTTCTAAGTCTATCAGGATTGGCGGCGATGAGATGGATCAGGCGATAGTGGAGTATTTAAAGAAAACCTATAATCTGATGATTGGTGAGCGGACTGCGGAAGAGATCAAGATGAAGATCGGGTCCGCGTATCCTTTAGAAGAAGAGATGACTATGGAAGTAAGAGGCAGAGATTTAGTTGCCGGGTTGCCCAAGACAGTAACCGTTACTTCCGAAGAAATTCGCGAGTCATTACAGGAGCCTTTGCGGGCTATCCTGGAGTCGGCTAAGATTTCACTGGAGCGGACTCCCCCGGAGCTTTCCGCCGATTTGATACAGCACGGTATTGTGATGGCCGGCGGAGGTTCGCTCTTAAGGGGATTGGATAAGTTGATTTCCGAAGAGACGTGTCTACCCGTGCATGTAGCTGATGACCCGATGACAGCGGTCGCTAACGGAACCGGTAAGGTGCTTAATGAGATTAAGTATCTAAGAAAAGTAACGGTCCCGGTAAAATCTGAAATGCACACGTAGTAGAGTCCTGTGTTTAAATTCCCCCCCCAGGCATTCATTTATTGGGCAGTCGGCGTATTGCTCGTTGTTGTGCTCGCCGGTTTAATTCCTGCGTTACAAACCCCAGCCGTGGACCTAGCCAGGCAACCGTTTTCCTGGATAACCTTTCTCCGTCATGAAATTTCCGGAATATTTTTTTATCATCGCAACTTAGTCTTGGTCAATCAGCTTCGCAAAGAAGTGCAGTGGTGCAAAATGAAACTAAACGAAGCGACGGAGGCCGCGCGGGAAAATACCCGAATTACCGGTTTACTCGCGCTGAAGCAGAAGTCGGCAATGCGTTTTGTGGCGGCCCGGGTTATCGGCCGCGCGCCGGATAGTTGGTCATCTAGCTTGATCATTGATAAAGGGGCGCAGCAGAGCATTAAGAACAATTACGTAGTGATAAATTACGAGGGGTTGATTGGCAGAGTAGTCAAGGCTAACGCCAAAACCAGCAAAATATTATTGATGAATGACCCGGCTTTTAGCGTATCAGCCATGGTGCAGAGGAGCCGCCAGGAAGGGCTGGTCAGCGGCGCGCTCGGGGGATTATTGCTCATGAAATATCTGCCTCTGGAGTCCGATATTGTTCCCGGAGATATGGTAATTAGTTCCGGATTAACCGAGATCTTCCCCAAAGGGCTGGTGATCGGAAAAGTAGTCGAGGTAAACGAGGAATTTGGGGGCCTGAGTAAATATGCTTTGATCAAGCCTGCCGTGAATCTCTCCAGCATCGAAGAGGCTCTGATTATTATCCCATGAACGTGTCGCGGTTAAAATCTTATCAAATTGCGGCTTTGTTGATAACCTGCGTGATTATGCAGGCTACGCTTATACATTCATTGGCATTGTTGGGAGTAATTCCGGATTTGTTGTTGATTATGATAGTTTGGTTGAGTGTTTACCGCCGGTTGGCTTTGTGTCTGGTTGCCGCCGCAATTACCGGAGCCTTGAAAGACGCCTTGGCTGTCTATCCGACTCCCTTTTATACTTTGTTGTACCCTCTTTGGTGCGTGATTATCGCGCGGTTGTCCCGCAAGCTTACGCTGGAGCCGGTTTACCCGAGGGTGATTTTAGTCATGTTTGCGGTAATGGTTAATGGTATAGTTATGCGACTGTATTATGCCGCTGCCGGCAATTATGCAGCCACGGGTATTTTTGCGCGCACATTGTTGATTGAACCGGTATATACGGCTGCCTGCGCGTTACTTATTTTTGAGTTTCTTTGATGAGGGATAGATTTGTAGTTATATTCTTTGGGTTGTTGGCGGTTGTGCTGTTGGCTTATATTTTCGGTATGCAGGTCATTCAGCACCAGAAATATAAATTGCTCAGCGACAGGAATTGTTTGCGGCTGGTAGCTCAGCAAGGGAGTCGAGGCGAGATTCGCGACCGCAACGGTAAGGTTATTGTAGGCAGCAAGATTTCTTATGACGTCCTGGTGGCACCAACGGATTCCGGGCCAAGCCAAGTATTGGATTTGATCGCGCGCACTATCGGAGTATCACAATCTGCGCTCCGGGAAACCTACCAGAGAGAGTTAGTATCCGTTTCGCTTCCGGTAAAGGTGTTAAGGAATATTGATCTTAAGAAGGCCATTGCTTTAGAGGAGGCAAAATTCGGCTATGACGCCTTAATGATTCAGCCGCAGCCGGTGCGTTATT
>JBFZAQ010000184.1:0-6443 GCA_041308885.1 Candidatus Omnitrophota bacterium
AATAACAGGCCGATAAAAAACATAATTTGCGGCAGCTTATTCGGCAAGGTAGTGGCTAACCAATATGGCGCGAGCGCAAAATCAACCGGTAAAGTAAAAAGGTCGGCAGATGACCAGGGGATATGGGCAAATGAATGCCGAATAAGATGCTGGCGCGCAATCGTCAGATGATAATTCAAAAAATCATACTCCTGCGGCAGATGCGCCGGCAAGGCCTGGGCCCAAATTGCAATAATCAATAAAACAAAGAGCAAAACTGCGGCCGCGAAAAAAAGCGCGCGGCGAAAATAATCATCGCTGCGCCATTGAGAAACAATCCCCCGAACACCGCAGCGAATATCCCGCCGCCCGCTAACCAAGAAAAAAACTGCAAACCCCGCCCATAAACCCCAAGCCAACAAAGAAGTATGGCCGGAAGGCATCCGGACTATATACAATTCTACCCAATAAAGCACATAACCGATAATCAAAGCAATAGTCGGTAAATGTGCCGGCGCTAAACCGCTCTTTGGATTAAGATTAGTATCCGCCATAGTAGATAAACGATAGTTATAACTGCCCAATACCGGTCAAACCAAAAATTGATTTTATTTAATCCTTTTTTTGATTGCATAGCTTTTCGTCATTATGAATAAGCGAGAATATCAGCCCCATGAAAAACCAGAGGATTAGGCTCGTCGAGGGAGACTCGATAACATCATAAAAACAAGCCGTTATATGCCAAAAGAATAAAGCGCCAATACACCCAATAAGATAACTACGCGTAAATACCGCTTGAATACGCCTTAAACTACGCAGCGCGAAAAAGAAACAATAGGCATTAATCAGCACGAATAAACTCAGACCGATAATGCCCATTTTAAAGAATACCGTGACAAATTCGTTGTGCGCAGGGGTGATACCCGAGTTTAATCCGGCGCCCTGCGGAGGCAAAGTCCGATACCCCCAAACGACGTACTGGGGATAATTACCGAACCCCCGCCCGAACCACGGATTACGCATTCCGAATTCCACTGCCTGGCGCCAGATATCAAAACGCCAAATAATATTGTCGAAGAATTCGGAAAACTTCTTCGGCACGGCAAGCCCGATATCCGGTAAGTTGTGCCTAATCCGATACTCTTTCGCGAACTGATACACTTCCCGGGCGCGCCTAATCTTCTCCGGGGAGTCATTCGGATCCGGTTGAGCATCCTTTGACTCCAAGGCCTCCCGGGATATATTTCCCGAAACGAAAGTAAACAAACTGTTCATTTTTGTCACAATAATCTGCTCTTTATTCATGGAATCATCTTTAGTCGAAATCAAAACCGGCCGGTCGATGAAGTAGAGAGCGATAGTTAAAACCAAAATAACGGGAAATGATCGCGCCAAGCATAAAACCTGGCGTTTTCCAATCAAAAAAAACATTGCCGCGGGAAGCAATAAATATGCGACCCATAACGTGCGTATGCCTAAAATAAACAAGGCATAAAAATTAAGCGCGAAAATGAAGACCGCCGCTAAAACATAGGCCCATTTTTTTAAATAGCCCGAAAAGGAAATTAAAAATGCCGTGGCCACCGCGTACATAAGGCCGAAATTTACCGGTTTGGCAGCGTAGATGAATGCTTCCTGAAATGATTTAAGCCCAATATGCATTATATAGCTTCTGCCGGCAAAAAAAGCGAATATATCGGCAACCCCGAGGATGAATAAAAAAATAATCGGGACCCGCCGATCAGAAAAGACTATAACGGTCAACGGGAAAAAAAGCAGATACCCGCTAAGCACAATATCGCGTACAGAGTAAGGATTGTGCGTGATCATCCCCCAAGCCAAATATAACCCTCCCAGGATAAAAAACATTAGCATTGCCCGGGAAAAAAATCGCGGGAGATCCATAATCCGCCCGCGGAATGCCACAAGGACGGGCAGGCTGATTATCAGCATTAACTCGGTAATAAAAAACGGCCTTCCCGCGATCCGTAAATGCAAAATCGAAAAGCTCCTCCCCAAGGCCATAGTCCCGCCGATAAAAATTAGAAAAATTATTCGGTAGACTAAAAGAAAGGAATCTTCAATCAGCCTGCGCTTCATCTCGGCGCCTCTTTTAAGCTGCGGATATTACCGGATAGAACAGCGCAAGCCGCGCGATAAACCTCATCCACGCTAATCGTCTCAAGGCACCTTACAGACTGATCGGCGCAATAATCGAAGCACGGCCGGCAAGCGACATCATCCCTAAAGACTGCAAGGCTCTTCTCTCCCAACGGGCCAAAAACCTGCGGACTGGTCGGACCAAAAACAGCAACTACCGGCTTATCCAAAGCGCCGGCAATATGCATTGGCCCGCCGTCATTACAAATAAACAAATCCAGATGCTTAATGACCGCAATCATTGCTCTTAAAGAAAGCTTGGCTTCCAGCGTATTTACCGGTAAACCGGCATTCGACCCGTATCCATCAGGCTCAATGAACCAGACGATTTTTGCCGAATACTCTGCTTTAAGCCGCATCGCCAAATCCCGAAAACGCTTAAGCGGCCAGCGCCGAGCCGCAAGGCGCGCCCCGGGATGGATCCCAATGATTAAATTACCGGAATTAGCTCCCGGTAAACTCAGGAATTGACGCGCTTGCGCCCCATCCTCATCGGACACCTGAATTTGCGGCTTAATATCTCGACCGTTGCCGCCTAAACTTTCCAATAATGCTTTCCAAGCTTCCAGCCTATGTGAATTAACGCCGGGGATTTTTAACGCCTGAGTTAAAAAATACCCGCCCCCCCTAGCGCCAAAACCTACGCGCAATGGAGCGCCGATAAGGAAGCTCAGCAAATTATTGCGAATATCGGCCCGAGCGTCAATAATCAGATCGAACTTCCCGCTCCTCAAACCGGCCAGGCACTGCCATAGCCCGGGCCAGTTCCAGGTAAATAGCCTGTACTTGCCGGCAAAGCGGGTCCACGGAAAATCATAGACAAAAAAACTGTCGATTTGCCTATTCCGCTCCAGCAATTCTTGAGCATAGGCCTTCGCCAGCAGGCTAATACGCGCCTTAGGATATAACGCCTTCAGCTGCGGCAGGCAAGCGCTCATGATCACCAGATCTCCGATGCCCCACAACTCCATTACCAGGATTCTTTCTATCCCCGCTGAATTGCGGGCCGGCCGCCGGGCCCGTAACAACAGCGGCAGAAAAAAAACCATCCCGCACAAAAGATCAATCAACAGAATAATAATCCGGTTTTTTTTTAAAGAAGAATGGAAATAAAAATTAAGCTTATTTTTCATAATCATTAACAAAATCCCGGCCCAATCTGCCCCTCATCGCCCGGTAGGCTAATTTAACCCTCCCAAATTGGCCCCGCATAATCCGATTGATAATAACGGCTATAAAACTGAGATAAACACTCCCCAGCGCGTAAGGGTAAAACTTGCGGGTAAAAATTATCCGGTTTCGCAGGCCGTAATAATCGGACAAAATGCTGCGCCGGCCGCGCTGGCTGGTGCCGGCTACGGCGCCTTCTTTATGATAAACTTTACTCTGAAAGCAATACCCGATATCCCAGCCTCGGCGCCGGCCGCGGATTATCCAATCCAACTCTTCCCAATAAATAAAATACTCTTCGCTAAGCAACCCAACGTCTCGGACAAAACGAATATCGATAAACAGAGCCGACCCGATCGCGTAATCACATTTTAGCCGCGGCAGATCAAACTGCCCGCTGTCTTTCTGAAAAGCCCCGATATGCCTAGGCACAGCCAACCATCTATTGTACCGGGCGCCCACCCCCTGGATAATCTCAGGGTGATGGTAGAATAATAGTTTTGACCCGATAATTCCTACACGTTGGCCCTTACTTTGATAATCTTGAGCCCGGCGCACCAGCCACCCGAGGGAATCCGGATCAACTACCGTATCGTGATTTAACAGCCAAATATAAACCCCATCGCTCTTCGCCAGAATAAGATCAAGGGCTGCATTATTGCCGGCGGCGTAACCGTTGTTAACCGTGTTTCTTAATAAGACAACCGGAATCCCCCGCCGCTTACTGCTGTCCCGGATCCAATCCGCAATATATCGCGCGGAACCATCCGCAGAGGCATTATCCACAACTACAACTTCAAAATTAGCGTACCTAAGATTAATCACGCCTTCCAGGCATGCGATTGTATCTTTCCAGCCGTTGAAATTTAAAACTACGATATAAACTTTAGGGGGTCGGGTCTCTTCCATCATCCTTACCGGACATGATCCGGCTAAATGCTACCGCTCCCAGGTAATACAACAATAATCCGGCCTGAGAAAAATATCTGGCGCTGGAGTCAATCTCTTGAGCGCTGAATACCGTTACGTATCCGTATAAGACAAACATCAGAACCGCGGCCACCGGCAGCAAATATAAATATTGCCGGCCGCGAAACTGACCGATAATTAAAGCCAGCGACACTCCCCCGCAAATAAGAGGCATACGGTAATTTTCCAGCAGATAAGCCGTAATTTTCTTGGCCGCGGTAAAATCAAAGATCAAGTAACCTGCCGGATGAAAAAACCGGCCGGTATAACCAACCTCCAACACCCGGCGCATGTAAAACGACTGCGCAATAAAGGGGAGAAAAAAACAACAACAAGCAGCCAGGCGCTGCTTGACGGAGAGATTCGGCCCGCAAACAAGCAACACCGGCAGAGAAAATGAAATATAGGCTGCGGGGGCTTTGGTATAAACCAGCAAGCCCGCCGCAAACCCCAAGATAGCGACCGCTATAGTCGGCCCCCCGGTCTGCCGAGACTGGACCTGCATAATAGCAGCTACAATAACCAATAAAAAAACGGCGCTTAATCCATCGCCGTAGTTCAGTCCAAAATGCAGCATCCTTAGCCAAGCGTGTTTATTAAAAGTCAACAGCAGCATCAATACAAAATATAATAACTGCCAACGCGACCCCCGCAGCGCATAAAGAAACATACCCAAAGTTATAATGATAACCAGCGGCATAAAAAAAAGCGCGGGCTCGGATAAAGTGCCAAAGGCCAAATTAGGCAGGCTGGAGATAAACGGTATGCCCAACGAATGGGTAGTTAAAAAAACTGTCGATAACTTAGGATCCAAACCGAGCGTGAAATCTCTGGCCCGGGTAATCCAAAAAGTGCCCTCATCCATAAAAACTACCCGCGTCAAATCGAAATTGAATTTAAAAAAAAATAGGCCGGTCAAAATCAACCAGAGCAATATAACCGCTTCCCCGGATCCAAGACGGGCCGGCCCGCCCGCGCATTTTAGGAGTCCGCGCTTGAAAGCAATAAAAATTCCGGCATACGCAGCCGCAATAAAACACAAAAGCATGAGCCGCGGCGAAAGATGAATATAGGCCTGATTGACCTGATACGCGAAAAAGGCCGAAAAAAGGCCGGTCGGAAAGATAATATACGCCGGGAGGGCCTTTTGACAGGCGCCCAGTATTAAAGCCGCCAGCGCAAATAAAGCATACCCGGCAAAGGCAATTATCAGGCCCTTCCATAATAATATGGAATTGAAACTGGCCGCATCCCACCCGCCCTTACGAAAGATCGCGGTATAAAGCTTGGTTAACAAGACAATCCCCACCGCCGCTTCCAGAAAGAGTAAAGCGTGTTTCTTCTCGATCTTAGGCATAGCCTAAATCCACTCCACCATCCCGGTGCCCGACCAATGACCTAGTGAAGTCAAGTCAAGCTTAGGATGTTTAAGCTCTCGCCAAATCCGGATCATATTGATAAAGCGGATATCATCAAAAATCACGATCGGCGAATTTTTGAACTTGGTTGAGTCAAAAAAAGCGCATAATTTTTTTTCCGTCCGGCCGTCCTTGGCCGCGTCGACAAAGATTAAATCGGCCGCTTGAATCAACTCGCGGTGTTTCGCTTGCTCGGGCCCTTGGGTCAAATCGGCAACCACCTGCTGTAACCCGGAATCAAAATCAGCTGCGGTCAACCCGCTTTCCGGATGCTGTTCCCAAGGCACTATATCGAAAGTCGTAATTCGCCCGCCGACCGGCAAATATTGTTTCAGGGATAAACAGCTAGCGCCGGTAAAAGTCCCAATCTCAATAATTACCTTAGGCTTGACTATCTTAACCAGGGCTGCCAGCAAGCGGTAATGTTCACCCGGCCAAGTCAGGATATAATCTTGCATCTCCGGAGGGAAATTCCGGCTTATCTCGGTCAAATCCACCTGCGTCCGGGCGCAGTTACCCGCCTCGAGAGCCAACGCCAACAGCCTGGACGACGGCTTAGAGGCTTCATCATGTTGAGATAGAGCATAGCTGGGAATAAACCCGGCCACATTACCGCTGAGATACCCCAGAAGCCGCTGTTCATCTTCATTGCGATGTTGAAAATAAATTTTCTTCATAATCTGCGTCTTAAGCCGGGGCCCTGCCGGGATACAGGCAATAATTATTTTTTTTACCGCAAGGTTGGCT
>JBFZAQ010000185.1:0-5564 GCA_041308885.1 Candidatus Omnitrophota bacterium
GTGCCAGCCTGACTCTCTACGGATATATCCCCGTTATGGCTTTTAATAATATTGTAAATCAATGCCAGCCCTAAGCCGGTCCCCTCTCCGACCTCCTTAGTGGTAAAGAAAGGCGTGAATAACTGGGGAATGTCCTTGCTCGCTATGCCGATACCCGTATCCGAAACCGATATTCTGACCATTTTTAATGCCGGGTCATATTCCGTCCTAATTGTAATGCTCCCCCCTTCTTTTGATTTCTTGCCGATCGCCCACTTGGCATTATTCAGCAAGCCGACGATCACCTGTTCTAATAATTGGCGATCTCCCATAATTGTTGGTAAATCCGGCCGCAGCTCTTTAATAATTCCGATGCTGCATAGCAGCAGCTCTTTCTCGACAATAACCACAACCTTATCGATAATTTCGTTAAAAGAAAGCGGCGAAGATTTTCCTTTTGAAGTATGGGCAAAATCCAACAAGGCCTGGGTTATTTTCTTGCACCGCAAAGCCGAAGCTTCAATAACCATGAGCAAATCTTTAAAATCACTCGGGCTGAAATCTTTTCTCCCCTCAGCCTCCATTTTAATTAACTGCACATTATTCAAGACTCCCGTAAGGGGATTATTAATTTCATGGGCGACGCCGCTGGCCAACTGGCCAAGGGCCGACATCTTGGAAGACTGAATAAGTTGGGACTGGGTATCTTTGAGCTGGCCATAGGTCACTTTCAATTCCTCAACCCGCTGTTCTAATTCATCCTTGATTTGATTGTTATCCGCCAGCATGCTGGTCATTATTTCACGGGATTTTACTTCCTCTTCCAGCGACCGCCTCAGCTTATCTTCCGCGTCCCTAAGCCCGGTAATATCCTTGGCAACGAATACCGCTCCCAGGATAGTCCTTGCGCGGTGCCCGCCCTTTTCTTCAGCCGCCGTGTAATTTTCTCCTTTGAGCGCCGCCCCGCTCAGAATTATAGGAATCAATCTTGCGTCCTCAGTTTTAAAATTTGTCTCATAGTTTTTTAAAGCCCCTTCCCTAAGAAGCTGGCTAATTTTTGTATCCTTATCGGCAAGCCCGGCTTCCGAAAACAAAAGGCTTACATCCTTGCCCATTAGTTCCCGCTTTTCTTGACCTAAGAGCGCGCAGGCTGCGTTATTAACGGTAGTAATTTTTGCGCCGGAATCAACGACTATCAAGCTATCGGTTATGCTTTCCATAATATTATCCAAATAATCCCGGGAGATAGTACTCTGCTTCAACTGCTTAATCATCCTGTTAAAAGCGTCGGCAATCTCTTCAATCTCATCCCCGGTCTTCAGCTCAATTTTATAATTTTGTTCCCCGCCGGAGAAGCGTTGCATCCCATCCCGGATTATTTTTAACGGAGAAATAAAGACTTTTTTAACACTAATTTGCATAATTGCACTGGTCAGAAAGAGAACTACCAGCATCAGAATTAAACCCGCGCCAAAAATCCTCCGCAGGGGTAAAAAAATCTCATTTTCATCTTGAGCGACGACGACTGCCCAATTAATTCCATTTGCTTGAATAATTTTGCTCTTGATTCGCGCAGCGGAAACAAGACTCTTGGTCCGCAAAGGACCGTTCGGGATGATCGCGAAACCATTCTTGTCCCTTAATAAACGATCCAGCTCAATACCCGAAAGAATGAACTTCTCCGCTGATTCGGCCCCGGAACGATATACCGCGTTTCCCCGCAGATCAAACAATTCGACACGGCCGGTTTTACCGAATTTATATTCCGTCATGGGATGAATAAATAAAGCGATATCCAGCAAGGCCTTGGAAATTCCGATGATCTCGCCTCGCTCATCCCTGATCGCAAACGCGATAGCGCTGCTTATTTTTCCGCTGGATTCATCCAGCTCAATTTCGCCAAAAAAATCATCTCCTTTACCGTTATTATAGGCGCGTTGCCACCATTGCTCATCCGCTTGATAAAAATCGCTCGTTTTACCTGACGCGGCCACTAACCCGCCGTATTGATCCGTTAAAAACATCTCTGCTATAACCGCATCTTCTTCTACGAGATCCGCCAAGCTGCGGCTCACCCGATTATCCAGCCATTGATCCAATTGGTTCTCTATCGCAGCAGTCCACTGCTCATCCATCCGCGCCATATAAGCCTTGATGGCTTGGGGTTCCCAGTTTTCATAGCGCAGATTAGCCTCTCCAACCGCATCGTGCCACCACGGATTAGTTAAGTAAGCCTTTATTTCGCTAATTTCTTGTTCGATCTGATGCTCGATCAATTCGGCAAATATCCGCGCATCATGCTTCTGCCGGCTGCCGATAGTATCAAAGCGCATTTTCCACACACCGATAAAACCGATTACTAGCAAGCAGACTGCTATTGCGCCGGTATTTATAATCATAAATAGCGTAGCTTTCCTGCTAATGCTGGTTCTCATCGTGTCCTAAAGCCCTTTAAGCTTTCCTCCAGCTCGGCTACTCTCTTCTTCAACTCCAGTATCCGCTCTTCCCTGCCCAGGCTCGCCTTATAAAACACTTCCAACTCATGCAAACGTTTCTGCGCTTCTTTTTCCATTTTTATACGCTCGGTGACATCCCGAAAAATCCCCATAAGATAGGCCTTACCCTGAAGCTCGACAATTCCGGTATTTATCGAGACGAAAAGCCTCTGCCCGGCCTTGGTCAGAACTACCGAATCCACCACAATATCTTCGCCGGCTGCCTGTTTCTTGAATGCCTCCATTGTCTGATCAACCGCGTCCTTGGGATGCAGCCGGTCAGCCGGCATAGATAATATCTCTTCTTTTGAATAGCCGATCATCTCCAATGCGGCCTTATTACAATCAACAAGCATCCTAGTTTCCGGATCCGCGATAAATATGGCTTCTTTGCTCTGCTCAAAAAGAGTCCTATACCGCTTCTCACTCGCGTGCAATGCCAAATCCGCCTGAGCGCGACCGGTAATATCCACTCCAATCGATACCAGCCCTTCAATGCTGCCATCAGCGCCTTTGATTGTTTTATCATACCACTCTATCAATAACTCGCGTCCGTCCTTAGCAATAACAGGATTAACGTTGCCTTTAGTCTGGATACCGCCGATGGCTTTTAAGAATATGCCGCTTAGCCTATTACGGATTTCTTCCGGGATAAAGGTTTCAAACCAGTCCTTGCCTTTAACCTCTTCCAGCCGATAACCTGAAATCTGCTCCATGTAAGGATTAAATTGAACAATGCGGCCCTTAGTATCCAATACCAGCACAACGGCTTGAGAGGTGTTAACGATATTCTCATAAAGTTGTTTTTGTTTACGCAGCTCATCCTCCGCATGCCTAAGCTCGCTATGCGACTCTTCAAGCTCCGCTATCCGTTTCTTAAGGAGCTCTATCTCCGTGACAGGTTCTTCTTTTGCTGCATCTTTCTGTGCCATGCCCCACCTTGCTGCTTCCAAGACAACTAAAAACCCAGGGTTTAGATTTCTATATCACCCTGGGTTAGTATCCAATAAAAATTTAAGGCTGACTTTCCTTATTGGGTATCCCATTTTTACTCTTTAAAGGCTTGGCTTTTTTAAGGCTCCTTAGGATGAGCATACTCCTTTTCGGGAATAGCGTCAACAACAATCTCCCCAACTCTATCCCAGCTCTATAGACTCAACGAAGAACTCATTATCTATCTGCAGATTAACATCCGCGCTGTTACAAAAAGGACAACCGAATACTCTTTTCGTAATGCGGGCTGTGCGCCGGCAATTTTTACACTCTAATGAAATCTCAAGGGGTAAAATTTTAAGCCGCACATTTTTAAAACTCTCCCCTTTAACCAATTCTTGGAAAGATCCCTGCAGGGTTTCAGCCGAGACATGACTATAAGGACTTAGCCGGACATTAACCACCACTTCCCCCGCTGCCGCATCTTCACTTAACTTCTGCTTTAAAACCGAGAATATCTCATTAATGAACCTGGTCTCATGCATATTCCTATCCCCTATTTTTTTAGATTAACGATAATTACAAAAATTAAGCGGTATCGAGTACTCCATCCCTCTTAAATGCGCGATAACCGCCTGCAGCTCGTCCTTCTGGGCCGAACTGACCTTGATCTTCTCCCCTTCGATCTGAACCTGCACCTTTAACTTAAGCCCCTTGATAATGCCGGTTAGCTCCTTGGCCTTTTCTTTATCGATACCCATACGCAGTTCGACCGCCTGGCGCAGATAACCCTCAAAGGCCTTTTCCGGGTCTTTGAAGGTCAGGCTCTTTAAAGAAATCTGTCTTTTGGCCATCCGGGTAACCAAAATATCGGTGAGGGCGCGCAATTTGAATTCGTCATCCGCCACCAGGGTAACTTTCTTTTCTTTGCGGTCATAGGCGATAGACGCCTTACTGTTTTTAAAATCATACCGCTGAGACAACTCTTTATTCGCCTGATTGACCGCGTTGTCCATCTCCTGCAAGTCAACCTCGGAAACAATATCAAAAGAAAAGTTGGCCATAGCTTAGAAACATCTCCTCTCTCATACTTACCAGTTTATTGGCCGCAGGAAGTTTAGCAAAAATATTATGCGCTTTTATCTGAGGCATTATAACTTCGTCTTAAAACACCCTGCCGGATGTCTTATCAAAATTCCACTTTTTCGTTTCTCAAAATCTCGGCTATCGACTGACTATCGATGCGCAGGCCGCCGTCATGTTCGATTTTAAGCGTATACATGAGGCCGGGAATAAATTTCGTTCCCGGCGCTTCAATCTGGGCGTTCTTGATCCCGATTCTTCGGGCTTCCTTAGGCTCCAGCGCGTATTTCCAGAACCTCTCCCACAATCTCTTCTCAAAAGCCGTCGTTGCTCCGGCCACCGCGTAACCCCCGGGGACTTCGTTAGTCTTAGTAATCTCAAATATTTCCGCGCCCTGATCCGTCAGCCTAAAAGCCTTCAGAAAAAATTTAGCGCTCTTGCCTTTTAAAGGATGGCCTTTTTTAATATAAAAATCATCGAACCGGACAACCATGGCCTGAAACTGAATAATATTTCCGGAAAAGGTAAAATATTTTGGTTCAAGACCCTTGCCTTGCGCATCATATTCCAAAAATTTAATCGTGGTATAAACTTGCCGGGTCTCAGGATCCGGCTGGACATTGGTCACGATAACTTCCGCCACCCGCGAATCCGCGGTCAACCGCTCGATAACTTTCTTTAACAAGAAGTTTTCCCGAATTATATTAAGAGCGTAGTAAATGATGATACCAACTACACCTAAAATAATAATTGTTTTCCATTGTGACAGGTTAATCTTCATATTATTTTATCGCCCCCACATCACTCGCCCTACCGTAGGCAATCTCCACTGCCTAAATTTATAAGCATTTTAATTACTCCAGCTATATTTGTCTAGATTATAGCACGATTCAAAGACTTTGGCAGCAGAATAGTTAGGGGAGTTTGTTTCGCCCATACCCCTTAATCACGCTCAAAAAGTCATCAGCGTAAGTTTTAAGTTTCTGTTCGCCGACGCCGAAGATTTGGGAGAAGCCTTCTCGGGTGGTGGGTTTGTTGATAGCCATGTCTTTTAAGGACCGGTCCCCAAAGATA
>JBFZAQ010000186.1:0-3230 GCA_041308885.1 Candidatus Omnitrophota bacterium
GATCACCGCGCATTGCATCCCTAGACACAAACCTAAATAAGGAATATTATGCGTTCGGGCATAAGCTGCGGCTTTAATCTTCCCTTCGATACCGCGGTGTCCGAATCCTCCGGGAACCAAAATCCCCTGGACCTGCCCAAATAACGCATCTGCGCCTTCCTTGTCGATTATCTCAGAATCTACTCTTTCGATTTCTACCCGGCAATCATTAGCGATGCCGGCATGGGCCAATGATTCATATACGGATTTATAGGCGTCCTGCAAACTGATATACTTGCCCACAAAGGCGATTTTGACTTTATGCTTTGGCCGCAACATCGGCTCTATAACCTTCAAGCGCCAAGCGGCTAAATCGGAAGCCCCGGTATCCAAGTGCAAATGCCGCAAAATCAACGTATCCAACTTCTGGCTCTCAAAAACCAAAGGAATTTCATAAATTGTCTCGGCGTCCCGGGCCTCGATAACGGCTTGCGGATCAACGTTGCAAAAAAGAGAAATTTTCTCGCGCGAATCATTACCGAGCGGTTTTTCGGTTCGACAAATGAGCACATCCGGCTGAATTCCGATTTCCCGCAACGTACCCACGCTATGCTGGGTCGGCTTAGTCTTGATTTCACCAGCGACCTTGATGAAAGGAACGAGAGTTACATGTACGTACATAACATTCTGGGATCCGACATCAAGCTTAAACTGCCGGGCGGCTTCCAAAAAAGGAAGGCTTTCGATATCGCCGACCGTGCCTCCAATTTCCACCAATACAATATCCGCCCCGGTAACAGAAGCGACTTTCTTAATTCTGTCCTTAATTTCATTGGTAATATGCGGGATAACTTGAATAGTTTTGCCGAGGTAATCCCCGCGGCGTTCTCTGGCGATGACTTCATAGTACACTTGTCCGGTGGTAACATTATTAAACCGCGTAGTTTTAGTATTGGTAAACCGCTCATAATGCCCCAGGTCTAAATCCGTTTCCGCGCCGTCGTCAGTAACATAGACTTCCCCATGCTGATAGGGATTCATCGTACCGGGATCAACATTTATGTAGGGATCGAACTTCATTAGACTCACCCTAAACCCGCGCGACTGCAAAATCTTCCCCAGCGAAGCGCAAGTAATACCCTTACCCAGGCTGGAGATAACCCCGCCGCTGATAAAAATAAATTTTGTCATAGAAAACCTTTGTGGACTCGCCTGAATTAACCGCTTAAACAAAATAATAAGGCGTTTGGCACCCTTCAGGACCAATAACGCCTTTGTCGATTACGAAGCCTCGTTGCTTCCAGGAAGAATATACCAAGGCCCAGCCCGATTGTCAACTGGTTTATACTCTCTCTAACCGGGCCTCCGACTCCACTCCGGGAACGTATTCCCGGAGCAAAAATCAGGCCTAACGCAGTAACGGCAAATACTCCTTGCCGTCAGTAAGCGGATTAAGAAAATCCTGAATGGCCAACTGACCTTGGGCGGATTTCAAATCAATAAGTTCCCCATGACGCGACGGGTCCAGAATCTCAATCTTAGGGTTAAATACGTCGTCTTCATTCTGTTCCCTGACCACGGCAACCCGAGAATCGGTCAAACGCACCATAGTGCCTATCGGCCAAACCCCCAGGATCTTAAAAAAGATATCCAGCAATTCAGGGTCAAACGACGTTGCCCGTTCCCGATTCATAAGCTCATAAATCATCTTCGGCGAATAATCGTTCTTGTAGGAACGCCGTTGCAGAAGCGCGTCATACACGTCGCACATAGAAACAATTAGGCTAGCCGGATGCGGCTTATGCTTGTAAGACACTTTCGGATACCCGGATAGATCATATTTAACATGATGCTCAAAGCAGACGACCACGGCCAGCGGCCCCAGAGCGCTGACATATTTCAAGAGTATCTCTGACCCGGAAACCACATGATTCTTAATCACGTCAAATTCAGTCTCCGTTAATCGCGCCGGCTTCTGAATGATCTTGCGCGATATATACATCTTCCCAATATCATGAAATAAGGCGGCCGCGCCGATCTCCAATACCGACTCTCTGGTCAAGCCCATGCGGGAAGTAATATACATAGACAACAACGAAACATTAAAAGAGTGAAAAAAAGTCCTCGAATCATAACGCTTGAGTGAGGCGAAATCTAAAAAATAGTGGTATTTATCCAATAGATTGTCCATCATGCCGTTAATAAAACGCTGAAACCCGCTTAGATCAACCTCGTCGGCATCCAGCAGCCCCTCGAAGATAGCAGTCGCCTGTTGCAGATATTCTTCATAATTATATTGCCGGCCTGCTTCGATCCGATCCGGCTCGGCGCCGGAGCGCAAGCGGGAAGCGCTGATATGCGGCGCCCCCGATATAAGAAAATCCCCCTGCGCGTTCAAGGGCAGCTTACCCTTCTCGGCCAATAACGCCGTAACAAATTGAACCAACTCTTCGCAGGTAATACCTCGGTTAAAAACAATCTTTTCCACCCCCCGCTCTTTCAAAGACAAGATCATCTGGCGGGTAATCTTGCTCAACCCAAAGAAAATCTCGCGCTCATACGCCAACTCTTCACCAACGATGCCGATCACAATAGTATCTTTATCCTTGAGGATATCTTCCAAAGCCTGAAATGCGCCGGCTATGAATTTACGGTATTGCGGATGCCAGCTGGGATAAAGCTCGGCGATCTGCAAAGCCGACATAAGACCTTTAATGAAATTTTCGATTCTTTCGATCATTTCCACTCTCTCAATAGCTCACGGGCCAACCGCCGCAACTGCGCATTCCAGAAGAATGGCCGCCGGGATAAAAGCTCGATGTGTTTACGCGCCATTGTTAATTCTGCCTCTCTGGCCAATAAAATATTATCAATAAGCAAACGATTGCTCTTCCCGAAAAGGCTACGCACGGCGAAAAGCTTATTTAAAGCAACCTGACGGCTGGATTCGCGGCTGGTCAGGATCACCGCGGCTTCTTTTCTCAGCGCCGGTTCGTTTGACTCCAACACGGAAAAAAGAAACGCATCATCACAGCCCCTGACGCATTGTTTTGTCTTAAGAACCTCAACCTGAATAAACACCGGAGATAGGCCGAAGATCGTCTTTAATATTTCTATAACTAAAGGCGAATCAACTGCTTCCAGCGCTTGCACCAGCGCCATCATAAAATCCAGATTCTGCGCCTTAGCCTGCAGTCGCTCGTTAAACGCCGGCATCTGCGGCGCGAAAAACCGCAAAAACAAACGCAGAA
>JBFZAQ010000187.1:0-4496 GCA_041308885.1 Candidatus Omnitrophota bacterium
ATAATTTTAAGCTAGCCCCGTGGGTTAGAAGTAATCTTCGGCATTGTCCTGCGGCAGAAAACCCAGTTTCTTTTTTGTTTCCGTCAGGTCAAAAACCCCGTTAGTATTGTCGCTTACGGCAAAGGCGGTGAGAAATTGCGTTTCGACTTCTAAAGCTGCCCGAAATGCCGCCACCAAGTCTCTTTTACTGCAAAATACAGCCCGCATATAACTTCCATCGTAAGGCACAGGGGAATCCTGCGGCACCGTCCAACCGATCCGCAAGGCGATAAACTTAAGCCCGAAATAAGAAAGATGCCGGCCGAGGCATTCACCATAGACTTTTGATTGGCCATAAAGTGAAAGAGGCGAGGGGTGCCGGTCCAGGGTGATGCGGCGGTTGCCTTCTCCGTTTAAGAAAGCGGCGATATCGCCCTCGTGGTAAAAGTTAGAGCTGGCAAAGACTATCTTTTTTACTCCCGCGCGCGCCGCTTCCGCGAAGCATAAGCTGGTTCCCAGAAAGTTATTACGCATAGTTAGATTTTCCGGGGCGTTAGGGTGAGGATTACCCGCCAAATGGATCACAGCATCCAGCCCGGCAAACGCCCCGCTTACGCTCTCCCGATCGGCGCAATCAATCTTTTTGCCGGTATGGGGCGCAGGGATTCTGCTTTGGACCAGGTCAAATAAGGAAAGTTTATAATCTTCCTTGAGCCCATTTTGCAAGGTAGATCCTATATTCCCGGAAGCTCCGGTTATGCCTATGTTTTTCATATTCGTCGGTTCCTCCCCTGGCTAGATTCTATAAATAAAACGTTTCAGGGTCAAGAAGTTTTTCCCCTGTTTTTCCCTTGAATCACAAGACCCTTGACTCCGGCGTAAATATATGCTAATATTTCCATCGATACAGGAAGAAAAGCCACGGCTTCCAGAATTATTTTGCGAAAGGATAAATGCCAGGTACGCCAGAAGAGAAGCGGCTTTCTTCACGTGTAAAGTTCACCGCTCCGTTACGATTCCAGATCCGGGGCCTGCCGCACGCGGCCAATGTCTTGTGCGACAATGTCAGCGGCACGGGAGTCGGTTTTACTAATGAACACTACATTCCGCGGGAGTCATTCCTTAATCTTGAGCTCAAGGTTTTATCGCGAATCCTGACCCCGATCGGCAAAGTGCAGTGGGTTTCACCTCTGCCTCATTCGGATAGTTACCGTGTGGGTGTCAAGTTTGTGGAGATGGAACCCGAACAGCAGAAGTACTTAAGCGGTTTTATCGATTTACAGACTGGTAAATTATAAGGAAAGGGAGTGGATATCCATGGCAGCAGAACAAAAAGATGCCGGAGCGCCGGCAGAAGAAAAGCAGGCTAATTGCTTGGCTTGCGGCAAGCCAATCAGGAAAATAAAAAGATATTACCGGGATGGCAAGTTTTTCTGCGCGAAATCGTGCTGGAAGAAGTTTACCACAGAGAAGACTAAACAAGGATAACCCATGATACAGAATAAAGAACGCCGGCTCCATCCCAGGATAGATCAGGAGCTACCCCTGAAATTACAGGTTAACGGGTATGACTTTAAGACCACGACCGAGAATGTCAGCTGTGTCGGCACATATTGCCATATCGATAAATATGTTCCGCCCTTTACCAAAATTTATGTCAAGATGCGCCTGCCGGTGCGGTCCGGACGGCTGAACCGGGATTCCGACGTGCAGTGTAAGGGCGTTATCGTCAGAACCGAAGATCTGGACGCGGGCGGCTACAAGGTCGCGATATTTTTTAATGATATTAAAGACGACCAGAAACAGCGGATTGCCCGGTACGTAAATCAGTTCTTGCCTAAGTAAGCAGCCTCGCGCTCCGAGAGATTAAATCCCCGACGTATGGGCAGCCAAAAAGCGCATCCTCCGGTAAAGCTGGTATGTGGGTTTATATATCGGGACGCGGCGGATTACCTGCGGGCAAAAAAATATATAGTCCAAGCTTTTGGGCCGATAGACTTTGAGAGTCCGGAGTTTGCGTTTACGCACACGGATTATTATCAACAAGAACTGGGGCTTGGCCTTAAGCGCAAATTCACCGGTTATCTTAAGCTCATCAATCCCGCCGTACTGCCTACCGTAAAACTTAAAACCAACGCTATTGAAATAAAGCTTTCCGCCAGGGGCAATCGGACGGTTAATATTGACCCGGGGTATTTGGATTTAGGCAAGCTGGTATTAGCCTCAACTAAAGATTTCAGCCATCGGATATATCTGAACCGCGGGATTTATGCCGAAGTTACCTTGTTCTTCGCTCAAAAAACCTTTCAGTCATGGCCGTGGTCATACCCGGACTATAAAACCGGTGAAAGCGTAACTTTTTTCAACCAAGTGAGGTCCGCATATGCCGAGCAAATTAAGGGTTAATTATGCAAAGGGTTTAAACCGCGTCATTCTGAGGCCGCAGGCCGAGGAATCTATTCTGGGTTCTTTACTCGCCGGAAGTGATGCGCTTCTCGTTCAGGATAACGCCCTTTTAAGAGCGGGCGCAAGGCTGAGTAATATTTTAGCTTGGTTTAAATCATTTTTAGCTTTAATTCTCTGCTCCTGCTTCCTGAGTGCCTGCACCACTGTTTATAATTCGGCCACCCAGCGCAATGAGACACTCCTTTTTAATACAACCCAGGAAGTAGCCCTAGGGAAAGATTTAGACGCGCAGATGAGTAAGGATATAAAGGTCTCTCAAGATCCGGCTTTGCAGGCCCGTCTAGAGCGTATCGGCCGGCAAGTAGTATTGAGCAGCGATAGAAGAGATTTAGCTTATAATTTTCGCGTAGCTCAAGATGACGAATTAAACGCTTTTGCGCTGCCCGGCGGGTTTATTTATGTAAACTCCGGGTTAATCAATCAGGCGACCGATGATGAGCTGGCCGGGGTTATTGCCCATGAAACCGGGCATATAGCCGCGCGCCACAGTGTCAAAAAGCTGCAGGCGACATTAGGATATCAGTTTATTATGTCGGTGATCGTGGGGTTAAGCGGCAAGCAGCAGCTTGGGGATGTGCTGAACGTGGTTTATAACTATATCGGCCTTGGCTATAGCCGTCAGGATGAATTTCTTGCCGATACTTTAGCGGTTAGGTATTCCCGGCGCGCCGGATATAATCCCCGCGGTATCGTCGATTTCTTTAATAAGCTTAAAGCCGATGCCGAGCAGAAAGGCCGCGGCAGTGTCCCGGTTTTTTTTAGCAGCCATCCCAAGATCGAGGATAGAATCGCAAATGTTGAGCGGGAAATTAATGCGAATGTCATAGCGGACCACACAAGTTAACCTTGTCATTGCGAGGAGCCAGAGCTTTACTTTGCTTCGCCAGTCGCTGCGCCCTTTCCCCGCAATAACTAATAAGGGAATATCTACTAGTATGACACCGGTTTATCTGGCAGCTTACCAAAGCGGTAATATCCAAAAAGTTAACGCTTCGCTCCAGAATCGGCTGAGGGCCTGCGACATCTGTCCCCGTAAATGCGGGGTTAATCGTTTGCAGAATGAGGCCGGATATTGTAAGACCGGGCTTAAGGCCAAAGTTTACAGTTATCTGCCGCACCAAGGTGAAGAGCCGGCGATATCCGGTACTCGCGGATCGGGGACGGTTTTTTTCGCGAACTGCAATTTATCCTGCGTATATTGCCAGAATTACGAATTCAGTCAGTTGGGCCGAGGTAAAGAGGTCTTGCCCGAGGAGTTGGCCGGCTATATGCTGGAATTGCAGGAGGCCGGTTGTCATAATATCAATTTGGTGACTCCTACCCACGTATTGCCCCAGATAATTCAGGCTTTGCTGCTGGCTATCCCCAAAGGCCTGCGCCTGCCTTTAGTTTATAATACCGCGGCTTACGAACTGGTGGAAGTCGTGCGGCTCCTCGATGGGATCATTGATATATACTTGCCGGATATGCGTTACGCAGACGACGCGCTAGCCTTGAAATATTCCGCGGCCGCCGGCTATGTCGGTTGCAATCAAGGCGCGGTTTTGGAGATGTATCGGCAGGCCGGCTTAGCCGCCTTTGATTCCGACGGCGTTATTGAGCGGGGCCTGATCATCCGGCACTTGGTTCTGCCGAATGGTATTTCCGGAACTCCCGAGGTGATGCAATTTATCGCCGAGCGTTTATCTCCGGAAATCCATATTAGCTTAATGAGCCAATATTTGCCGTACCATTTAGCTAAAAATTTTCCCGCCGTTTCTCGGCGCCTGAAGGCGAAAGAATACGATCAGGCTAAGCAGAGCATGGATAAGTTCGGCCTGCATAATGGCTGGGTCCAGGAGTCCTACGGGTCGGAACGCTTTGCAGGAGTCAATATCAAGCCAAATTTATTAGATGGATAAAAAGTCTAATTCCGCGAAGAAGAATAAATGGGATAGGGTCTTGCGGCTTCTCTACCTAAAACTATTCCGGATCCATGATACTCCGCATCGCATTGCCGCCGGAGCTGCGCTGGGGATATTTTTTGGAGTTCTTCCCGCGGCCGGAGTCCT
>JBFZAQ010000188.1:0-6633 GCA_041308885.1 Candidatus Omnitrophota bacterium
CCGCCGCAATCTTAATCTCCTCCACTCCCTCCACCAAAAGTAATGCCTGCATGAAGGTGCCAAAAGTTTGCGCGAAGGTATCAGAGATAACCGCAATGGTTTGCTCCTGGTCGGTAGCGAGCTGGGCTTTCCTGGTTTCAAAGAGCGCTCTTTGTTTATTGATGATTAACTGTTCGAAGAACGCAAAGGTATTCGGGGTAGTGTTAAGCCGTAAGTTGTAGTTATGGATAAAGTCGTCAAAGGCGGCGTCTTTAAGGATTGTCATCTCTGCAGCGGATAAGTTTAAAAGCAGTTCAATACCCTGCGCTAAGGCCTGCGGGGTCTGAGCATCGGCTAATACGCCGTTAGCTTCATTTAGCGGATAATTGCGAATATCTTTAATCAGTTCATCCGGGCCGCCGGAGTGAGCCAGGGCCACCACCGGTACATGCGCCCTCCAGGCCTCCAGGATCACTAAGCCAAAGGGCTCATTAGTCGAAGGAACCAGGATTACATCGCTACCGGTACGGATGGCTTCAAGAGCGGCGTTATCTTTAACGTGTTCATTGATCCAGAGGATATTGGGATGCTGAGGAATAGCTCCTTCCGCTAATCTCTTCATATCATCGCTGTCCGGTGAACTGGCCACCAAGACTAAGATGTATTTTTCCGGGTCAAGATGCTTTAAAGAGGCAATTAAAATACCTAGGCCTTTTTGTCCGGCTAATCTTCCGACATAAGTAATAATCTTACGCTTACCGGCACGAGCCTCATCCAGCATTCTGGATAAGCTTTCAACCTTGCCCGGATTTGATTCAGCGTGCTTGTTCAAGTAGCGGTTTAAGGCTTCAAAGGTCGCATCCGGATTTACTGCCGGGATGACATTGGGCTCAGCCGGAATGCCGTGGAAGACCTTCTGCATCTTAGCGGACATATCGGCGGCCCTGGGGTAATCGCATAAGGCGAAGATACCTTCCTGATAAACGGATAATTTTTCACTTAAGCCTAAGCTGGGGATGGGGTGTTGAATATTATATTCGGTTAATAAGGCATCAAAGGCATCTCTTTGCTCCTGGGCTTTGGGAGTTAAGAAGCCGTTAACATCGGCAAAGCCTTCAGTCTGTAAGATAACTAAAAGATCATGATACCAGGCTTGATATTGAACTAAGATATTTTCGAACTGTTCGGTTAGAAGCGCGGTTCTTTCTTCAAGAACAATGTAACCCAAAGCAGCTAATTCATCGAATAAGGCAGCATTATCATCTTTAGCCAGCCAGGCGAAGTGGTCGCGGTTAATCCTCACCTTGCCCTGTTCATAGAACTGCACCGCTTCAGCGCCGTTACCGGCGGTCATCGCCACAATCCCGTCAGAGGCCCAGGCATAATTTGATTCCATCTGATTAGCCATCCTTTGTCCGGCGATACCGAAGTAGGCGCCGTCATCACCGCTAAAGTCTCCGGCCTTCCAGAACTTACCCGGCTGCACACTGTGGAAGATAATTGCCCGGGCAACCTGCGGCAGCGCTTCAACGACTAGCGGCATGACCCCGCCGTTATACCAGACCTGGATATAAGCTAATAAAACCTCCGGATATTCAGCGGCCAGGTAGTTGACCATCTCCTGCGATAGTGCATAGGCCTGGCGGACGGTTTCATAACCGCGGACCTTGGTCTTGTTCACTCCGTAGAAGCGTAAGTTACCGAGATTCGGATCCAGCGGCTGATTACGCTTTTCGGCTAAGAGCTCGGCTAAACTTAATTCCCTCCCCGCTAAAGAAGCGCCGTTATCATCCCAGCCGATCTCGATAATTTTTAAGTACTCGGATAAGTAAGGTAAAAGTGTACCCATATAGGCGCCGATACCGCCGTAGCCGGAGATACCAAAACCCATTTCGGTGGTGACAATCGAGATGGCGTAATCTAAACCATTAAAGATCTTGATGAATTTAGTCCTGGCGGTAATGATGAAGACCTTGCGGCCGTCCTTTTGGGTAGCCAAATAAGTACTCAAGCCAAAGTTAATCACTGATTCGGCATTAAAGACCTTATAATGCATCTGGCCCGGAACGGCCAGGGAGATGGTTTGGGCGATGGCAGTTAATTCTGCGGTTAATTCGGGATGATCTAAAATTATCTTGCCGGCCTCGGCATCGGTCAAGACCATCGCAATATCCTGATTATTCAGGTTGGCTAAAAGCTCAGTTGAGGGGAGAAAACCGGGATCCTGGGCAACGCGGGAGATAAGGTGGCCAACGAGAGAAATTTCGGATCTTTCTAAAGTTTTCCCGCCTAAGAAAGCCATTAATAGCGCCTGGCCTTGGGCAATCAATTCCTGTTCAGTAGAATTGTTTTCGATAATCAACGTGGCTGCGGCACTATATTCTTCATGAGTAGGCAGTAAAATTTTAAGTTTTGCAATAGACCTGGCGGTATTCTCTACAGCTACACCGCGCAAACCATCCCTTTCATACATACCTTGCGCACGCTTTTCTTCATTCCGCACAATATACCAGGTAGCATCAATTAATTCCGCAATCCCTAATTTATGAATATATGCCGAATCAAGAAAAATGATTTCCGCTCCGGCGGCAGTAGCCTCCTCCATCTTCTGCAATAATGCCTCAACCATAAACGGATTAGCCAGACGGTCATGGCGGGCCATTGTTTCCGGGCTCTCGAAAATAATCATCTTATTCGTACCGCCTTTTTCATTGATCACCTCGGGGCCAAACTCCGCGATCAATTGCTGCTGAAGCGGTGCCGGAATATTCTGGCGTAATAAAGTATCAACTTCGATCGTAACATAACCCTGCCCGGCAAAGTGCTTGGCCAAAGTAGATTTTCCGCATCCGGCAGGTCCGGTAATCGCAATAATTTTGGCTTTGCGGCTTGGCAGCTTGGCGCCGAAAGCAGCCAGAAGTTTTAAGGTGCGCTGCTTATCCTGATTTTCCTTAACCTGATCATAAGTAAGTCCGGCCTGGGCAAAAGAGGCCTGGGCAAAGAAATTATTAGGGTTGTCTTTTAAATTCCATCTGATATCAACCGGGGCAGCCTGGCCATTCTGATAAACCTGCGCAAAAACCTCTCCCTCTTCCACTATCTTACCGTCTTCATAAACCGGCCCGACTAAAGATTTACCCTTGGTGGTAATATTGGCGGCGGTGATATTCAATAGAACACTGCCGCTGGCAATTGACCCGCTAGTTAAGTTCGGGCAATATAAAGCGATAATCCCGCTCTTGCCTTCCAGTAGCCTACCCATCGCTTCATTACAGCCAACCACAATATTCCCGGCTTCATCCGGCACCACATCTAAAAGCGCTTGTAACGCCGGGTCATTCAAAAGCTGAACATAAGCATCATAGTAAGTCGTGTTTGATCCGGTATCGATAAATATCGCTTCATTCTCCGGCCCGAAATCGCCGAATCCGATACCAACCTGATCTTTAAATCTGCGGGCGGCGGCAAAAACCGCGATCACATCTTCATAGCGCGCTCCTACTTTTGCCGCATGGTCATTGGTAGCCCAGAAAACATCTACTTCTTCGGCACTAAAAGTTGATCCGCCGACTAAAGCCGTGTTTTCATTCAAACGCATCCCGGCATAAACACAATTTCCGCTTAAAGGATTAACAGCGGTAAAAATATCAATCAACGCATTCACCGCCGCCGGACTAAATCTGCGCACGGATAATGAACCTGCGGCGCGATGCTCCTGATCCATATAAAAAGCCAAGCCGTCTTTATCATCGCGGTCGGTGCCGGCGGCTACCGGTTTCTCACGCGCCACCAGAATATTGCCGGCTGCATCCAATTTCATCAAACAATTATTGCGCACCGGATGTTTGCTGTCCGCCAGCATCTGATCATCTATGGTGTAACGGATACCGGCAGTAATCAAGCCCTGGGTACCGACAAAAAGGTCCGGGTTGGCAATTAAAAGCAGCTGGTCATTAAAACGGCCCAGCCAATGCGGCTCCTCCACAAACACCTGATAACTATGAATAATGGTCGAAGCAATATAAGAATAGGTCGAAGGGTTAATCATCAGATGCTTTCCGCCTAAACCTAGAGCATGCGTGAAAGGTTCATTGCGGGTACCGCGCCCAGCCAATAAAATATGCATGGCCCTGATCTCCTCCAGCCGTAAACCTAATTCCGGAAGGGCCCGGTCTCTGACGGCTTTCATCTCCGCAATCGTCGCGTTCAGATTATCCTTAAAGTATCCGCTGGGATTAATCACCAGGATAACTTTGGTATCTTCATGATAAACTACTCCGCGTAAAGCCTCGATCGCCGCTTTATTAATCTCATACATCCACTCTTCAGTATCAAAAACCAATACGTCATAACGGCTGCCGCCCTGCATAGAAGCTTCAAAACGCTCCCACATGTTTTTGATCGCGATAAGCTGATGCCGCAGCGGTTCAGGAGTGGAAGGCTCCAAGATCAATTGATCAAAACGCGCTTTGTGCTTGCGGGTAATCGGTATACGGGCAACAAAATCATCCGGCTTCCTTAATATTTCATAACGGTTAGGATAACTAAACTCCTCGCCTTCAGTTAATCCTGCCTCAACCAAAGTTTCAACATAAGCACTGATCCCTAGCGCCCGCGACAGGCGGATTGCGATTAAACGCTTGGCGGGATCTTTTAATTCCGCCAACGCCCCAAGTATCTGTCCGATGATTACCGTATCGGCTAAAAGCTTAATCCGATATTCCGCGGAAGTATTGGTATTAAGAATCTCTCTAATACCGGCAGCGGCTAAAACAGATTTGGCGGCCGTTTTAGTTTCGGATTCAAAAACATTGCATAAGAAACGTAAAAGTATTTCAAAACGTAAATTATCGGAGATATCCCCCCCAGCAACCGCCTCATCCAGCGCGCTTAAGACGACAGTGGTATCGGTTAATTCATTCGGCTTCACCTCAACCGGTAAATCTCCATAACCGGTAAGGTTAATGTTTAAAAAGTTCCAGGCATGGCGTAATGATACCCTAAAATCCGTATGCGGCTCCCAACCCGTAGCCGCACCTAACTTGTCGAATGAAGCAACTAATCTTGCCGGATCCCCTTGGCGGGCACGGCTAATATCAAACCTTTCCCCGATACCGGGGAAATCTTTTTCTAATACTTCAACTAACCCGCGGGTTAATTGTTTAGTGGAAAATCCGGTTTCGGTACCGCAGTTATAAGGGCCCTGCAACCCGGCGGTCAAAGCTAATTCATGGGCTAAAGCCAGATCTTCAGCGTCGATATAATCCCTCACCGGAGTCCCATCCTCAGTAGCCACGTCTACCCCGGGGATAATCGCTCCGGTAACCGGATCTTTCATGCTACCGTCCAGCCGTAAGCCCATTTGAGATGCGCGGGCAAGCATTTCATTTAAAACCGGCAATACTTCATCCTGTACAGCAAATGCGGCAGTATCGGCGGCAGTCTGAATTTGCAGAAGAATTATACGTAAACCCTCATAAGTCCCGGTGAGCTGGCGCATATCGATAAATGCCCTGCCGGTTTCAGGAACCGCCGGAACAAATTTTTCTAAAATTGTTTTAATTTTTTCAAACTGCGCTTGAGTAATTACCGGTTTGGCCGATTCCAGGTTAATTAGCTCTTTAATAATCAACTCGATCAACGGTAGCTCTAAAAGCAACGGGACAATATGAGTTTCCGGGGTGTGGTCTTCTCCTAATTCACCGCTGGTAGAAGCCCCGAAGACATTGAAATAACGCAAAGCGACAAAACGGATACTGTGTTTAGCGGCAAACTCTTCCAATACCCTCTCCAGGCTCAGTTTGGTATCACCGTAAGTCTGAATAGGATTAGTCGGGGTCTTTTCCGAAATCGGCATCTGCTTGGGTTCACCGTAGGTAGCCGCGCTGGAGGAGAAAATAAATGTCGAGCAGCTAAATTCGCTCATCGCCCTTAGCAGGACAAAAAGCTTGGCGATATTATTCGACCAGTATTTGGCAGGCAGCCGCACGGATTCAGGAACTAAGGAGTGGGCGGCGAAGAAATATACCGCCATAGGCTGATAGGCTGCGAATACTTCCTGCATCTTATCCGGATCGCCAAAATCTCCTTCGACAAACTCTGCGCCCTCAATCTTAGCGACAGCTTTACGGTGACCCTTGACCAGATTATCCAGTACAACCACCCGGTAGCCGCGATCAACCAAATGAGCTACAGTATGGCTTCCGACATATCCTGCGCCGCCAACCACCAGAATCGTTTTACCATGAGTTTGGATATAATCATAAACCGGGCGTAATCTGACACGATCGGCAAAACCTACCCACCGAATTGCCTGTTCGATGTTGGCTACGCTTGATAAATTAAGCTCTTCTTTATTGTTTAAAGTAAGTAATCCGCATATCTCAGGAACGCCGCAGGCAACCGTATGTAAAATACCGTCCGGATAAACCTGGCGGCGCGGGAAGACAAAAACCCTGACCATACCGGTGTTTTCTTCCTTAACCAGCAGAAGGTCGACACCGCTTTTGCCTTTGGCTTTCTCTTCAGTTTCGATTACCTCGGATTCTTTAATAAATTCCACCAATCCGGCTACTTCCGCCCCTAACCTAACCGGATCTTCAGATTCCAGCACAAAACCAATAGCCGGCCAATCGGTTAACTCGGAAATTCTAA
>JBFZAQ010000189.1:0-3681 GCA_041308885.1 Candidatus Omnitrophota bacterium
TTGATTTATTTAGCTTTGCGGTTGATTTTTGTAGGCCAAGAATTTTGGTTGGTCAAAAAATCATCGGCTTCAAATTTTATATATGGGACGTCTCCTTTATGGAGATTATACACGGTAGTCATGATCGTGGGGTATTATATCGGCTTGTTGATTGTCCCGTATCGGTTAAATGCCGATCATCTATTTCCCCCGGCGAATTATTTTTTTGAGCCCGACGTAATTATCGGGGCTTTAGTTATCATTGTGCTTATACTTAGCGCGTTACGCCTGCGCAAGCCGTATCCCGTAGTTAGCTATGCCATTTTGTGGTTTTTCCTGGCTATTGGCCCGGTCAGCAATATTATTCCCCAGGGGAATATTTTTGCCGAGCGTTTTATGTATACTCCTTCGGTGGGAATCTGTTTAGGTGCTGGATACGCAATGGTTTATTTTTCCCGGCGCGGCCCATTAGGGGCAACCCGGACCAGCCGGTCATTATATTGGGTGATGATCGCCTTGATTTTGGTTTTGTTTATGAGGACAACCTTCGAGCGTAACGGCGTCTGGAAAGATGATGGAACGCTTTGGTTGGAGACGGCCCGGGCTTCTCCTTTAAGCCCGCGCGCTCACCATAATTTGGCTAATGTTTATCAGTCGGTCGGATTATATGACCAGGCTATCGCAGAATATAACATTGAAGTGCGATTGGCGCAGGATATCCGGCGCGCCTATTTAGCTTTGAATAATGTGGGCAACCTTTATTTAAGCAAAGGGCTGATTGATGAAGCGATCAAGGCCTATCAACTGGCGATTAGTATGTATCCTAAGCGCGCAGCCGCCTATAGTAATTTATCCAGCGCTTACGGCAAGCAGAAAAAGTACGCGGAATCGGTGCAGGCGGCCCAAACTGCTTTAAAGCTTAATCCGTATATGGCCGAGGCGCACTATAATTTGGCATTTAGCTATTTGAATCTGGGCGATAACGCTGAGGCGATTAAAAGTTTTGAAGCATTTCGGGCGTTGTACCCGGATTATCCCGGTGTGTATTATGAGCTGGGCCGGCTTTATTACCAGAAGCAGGATAAGGTCAAAGCCAAGATGCATTTTCAGGAGGCCTTACGTCTGCGCCCGGAATTTAGACCTGCCCAAGAAGCGCTAAGGCGATTAGACGGCGAGAGTCAATAGACTGGCTTAAGACAGCAAGAGAGTAAATTTTTCTTGCATTTTAATCGAAGCCAAGTAGAATATATCCAATGATTAGACAACAGGTTATTGATTCTCTGCTTAGCGGGCGTAAGCGCTGCGATAGGAAGGGCTTTACTCTTGTTGAGATTTTGATTGTGGCAGCGATTTTGGCCTTGATCGCCTCTATTACCATCCCCAATATGCTGCGTTCGCGGATTTCCGCGTCAGAAACTGCCGCCGTTGCCAGCTTGCGGTCGATCTTTGACGCCAGCCAGATGTATTTTAATGATAATAATGAGTATGCCGCTAATTTAACGGACTATGGCCCTCCCGGATCCAGCCCGCCTTATATCGATTCTATTTTGGCTGCCGGATTAAAGCATGGCTATGAGTTTGACTATAATTCAGCGGATAGCGGCCACTATGAAATTAACGCTAATCCTGCCGGTTCCTTGATCCGGGGCAGATACTTTTTTATGGACGAAACCGGGATAATCCGGGGGCACGAGGGCGAAGAGGCCGGAGAGGGCGATGACCCGATCAATTAGGGCTTTTTCTCTGATGGAATTAATGGTAGCCACCGCGATCATGGTTACGCTGGTGGTGGGGTTACTTTTTACTTATGTGTATTGTGTTCTGCTGAATGAATCGAATCAGAATCTGGTGATTGCCAATAATGATGCGCAGTATGTATTGGAACAGATTAAGTGCGTTGTTTACGATAATCTGCCGGCTTATGCCGCGCCGGTTTTTTCTAATTTATCCGATGAAGACGTAGTGGTTACCGCTACGCCAGGCTCACGGTTAACGGAGGTTACAGTTGAAGTTCATTGGGTTGAAAGGAGCAGGCCGCGCTCGTATTCCCTTACGACGCGCATTCATTGCTAAGATCCGCGGCCTTACTTTGATTGAAGTTATGATGACGCTTTTAGTTTTTGGCGTCATTAGCGGGTCTTTATTGCTTGCCTTCGGTATCACTAATACCTCTATTGCGGTCGGCGCCACTAAGGCCGCCCTCCAGGCCCAGGCCCGCACGGCCATTAACTGGATTATTAAGGATGTGCGTCAGACCAGCAGTTCCCAGATCAATAATAACACTCCGGCCGGCGATTATATTAAGTTTAAAGTAGTAACCGGACATGACGGCATGAACGCTACTTGGAGCTTGGATGCAATCGAGTACAGTTATGACGAAGATATCGATACTCTGACCCGCACTGACCATAATACCGGCAAGACGTTCCAATTCGCCGATATTGCCGAGCCCCCGTTTGATGTCTCGACTCTGGCCGAGAATTATCTAACCATAACCATAACCATGCGTAAGCAGGCAATCGGTACGATCAGCCCCGAGGTGTCTTTGAGCAGCGAGGTTAAATTTCGGAATGGCTAAGCGCGGAGTGGCCCTAGTCCTGGCGTTGCTGATTGGTATATTCCTTACCGTGATCATGGGCGCCTTTTTTTTAAAGACGATGAGTGAAAATAACCAAGTCCAGAGGGCGGTTAATTCCACCAGGGCTTTTTGGCTCGCGGAGGCGGGTGTGGCTGAGGGTATTGAGTCCTTGCCTGACAATGCCTCCGGTACGATTGGCAGCGCTAACTGCGCTTATTCGGCAGTCGTGACCCATCTGGCCGGTACGTATTATCAGATAGATTCCGCCGGTACCGTTACTTTGCCTTCGGGCGGCAGCGTTAGCCGGTCTCTTAGCGTTGTAGTCAGGACCGACCCGGTGGATGCCGATAATTTTCAGCATGCCATCCGGACAACCGTGGAGTTACGCATCCAGGGCAGCGTCGACATTAACGGCCCCTATGAAGATTTCGCAACCTTTTCCTTTCCGGACCTTTTTGATAACAGCCAGGAAGATGTGGAAGATGCCGCCACCCATACCTATACCGATCCGATCAATAATATTACTCCGGTTGACGGAATCACTTGGGTAAATTTAAGTCCCGGTGAAGAATTACATATCACCAGCAATACCTGGACCGGCAGCGGCTTGTTGGTAGTGGCCGGGGATTGCCAAATAACCGGAGGAACCTTTGACGGGATCATTTATGTCATGGGTAAATTAAGAATGTCGGGTAACCCGGTGATCAACGGAAGCATCCTGGCCGAGAGTGATACGGAGGTGGTTGAAGATACCTCCGTGACCGGAAACGTGACTATCAACTATGACGCTACTGCGATCGCGGATGCCTTAGCCTTTCTTGATTTTATCGCGCCGGTTGAATCAGTAGCCTGGCGGGAAATATGAAGATGACGCCTTTATCGACGATTTTCAAAAAAAATAAAGAACGCACTACCGTTGGTTTGGATATCGGAAGTTCCAATATTAAGATGGTCAAACTTCTGATCGCCAAAGACCGGGTTGAGCTGCAGGATTTTTTTATTGAATCGGCCAATATGAAGATTGAAGAAATCGCTAAGCGGGTTGGACATGACAAGCACTATATCAATATCGCGGTTTCCGGCCAAGCCGCGATGTTACGCTACGTGTTATTCCCTAAGATGCA
>JBFZAQ010000190.1:0-5782 GCA_041308885.1 Candidatus Omnitrophota bacterium
CGCGATTCTTTATTTAAATCAACAGTTAAAATATTACGGCCCTTAAGGTATGACAGGTCAGAGGCCGATTCCTGCCCGCGGACAATAATCTCTTTAACCGCGAAATAATCCAACGCTAAGATTAACCGCCAGGCGAGCATGAGCCCGGCTGCGACAACTGCGCCGGTCACGCTGATTTTCAAAATAATGCTATACGCACGTCGGCGCGCCCTTGACGTTGGGCTGCGTTTGGGCGTTTTTAGTTTTTTCATATGCCAGCTTGATCAAGATAAGACATAAATCCAAAAATTCAGTGCCGACTAAGCGCGCCGCTTTTGGTAAAAGGCTCATTGTAGTTAAGCCCGGAATAGTATTGACTTCCAATACAAAAGGCGTGCCGTCTTGCCGCAGAATGATATCGGCGCGCGAACACCCCGAACACCCTAGGGCTAGGTGAGCCCGCACCGCGGCATCCTGCACCGCTTGAGCGCATACAGGTTCAAGATGAGCAGGCGCGATATATCGGGTTAGGCCGGAGGTATATTTCGCGGCGTAATCAAAAAAACGGCTCTGATAAACAATCTCAATCACGGGAAGAGCTATGTCGCCTAGAACCGCGACCGTCAACTCTCTACCTTTTATATATTCCTCAATAAGTATACGTTCGTCAAATTCAAAAGCCGTAGTTACCGCGCTCATGAAACTAGGCGAGGCATCCACGATCGTAAGCCCGATACTGGACCCGTTGGCGGCCGGCTTAACGACCAACGGAAATCCGAATTCAAAGAAAACCGTAGTATTTAAAGCCGCGCTTTTCTCCAGGGCCGCAAAACGCGGGGTAGCCAGGCCGGCAGCCTGAAAAAAGCTGCGGGACAAGATCTTATCCATCGCCCGCTTGCTGGCTTGCACCCCGGAACCGGTATAAGGTATGGACAGGTCCTCAAGAGCCCCTTGGATGGTCCCATCTTCGCCGAATCTCCCATGCAAAGCAATAAAGGCTACATCGATTTTCTCGCCGATAATCCGACGCTTAGCCTCTTGAATATCATCACTGACGATATCAATAGCCACGACCTGCGCGCCTGCATTATGCAACGCCTCAAAAACAGCGGTGCCGGACTTCAAAGATATTTCCCTCTCGCTCGAAGGGCCGCCCATAAGTACGCCAATCCGACCGAACTCCGAGATGACTTTTGTTTCTAGCGCCATATTTTAATCTCCGGCCTTAAAACCAGGTTGAACTTTAATTTTACTTTATCCCTAACCAGCCTCATCAAGTTACGCACGTCGGCGCAGCTGGCATATCCCAAATTAAGAATATAATTGGCATGCTCCTCGGCAACCCGGGCATCCCCTACCGAAAGACCCTTCAGGCCGCACGCCTCGATCAGCTTGCCGGCGGAAGCCGCTCGGCTGGGATTCCGAAATGCGCATCCGGCATTGGGGAATTTAAGCATCGGTGTTGCCCGGCGGCGCGAAATATAACGCCGAATATCCGCGGCTATCGCCGAAGGCTGAGCTTTTTGCAGCAAAAATTCCGCTTTGAGCACAATGCCTTTGGCTAACGAACTTCCGCGGTAGGTAAAACGCATAGCCGAAGAATGAATTCTCCTAATCTTACCATTATATTCCATAATGGTTGCCGAAGCCACAAATTTTCCCATAGCCTTACCGCCGCGGCCTTCACCCGCATTCATCACTAACGCCCCCCCTACGCTTCCCGGGATACCCCATAAGAACTCAAGGCCGGTCAAATTATTCTGCGCGGCAAACCGCACCAACTCAGATAAAGAACACCCCGCCCCGGCCCGAACCCGACGGCCCTTGACGGCAAGTTTCGCGAAATACGCACCCTTCAATTGAATTACGCACCCTTTTATCGGTTCATCTGCGGCCAAGATATTGCTGCCTCGCCCGATCACCCGCACCGGCAATCTATCCCGCCTAGCCGCCCTAAGGATGCCCCGCAGCTGCCGATTATCGCGCGGATAAATAAAATAATCCGCCGGACCGCCAATCTTAAACGTGGTATGCTTGGCCAAAGGTTCATTACGCTTAAAAGGAATATTTGAGGCATCTAGCCAATTCATCGGATATCTGAGTTATGTCCCCGGCACCCAAAGTTACTATAATATCCCCCGGCTGCGCGATTTTAAGTACTTCGGAGATAATCGCGGATTTCGGTAAATACCGGACATCAGTCCGCGTATGTTGCGCCCTAACTGCCGTAACCAGCGATTCCGCGGTCACTCCCTCTTCGGCCGGCTCGTTGGCCGCATAGATATCCGTAATCACGAGTTGATCGACCTCGGTGAAGCTCCGGGCAAATTGATCAAATAAAAGACGGGTGCGGGAATACCGATGCGGCTGAAAGATTACCATCAGGCGCTGATGCGGCAGGCCCTTGGCCGCAGCCAGAGTCGCCCGGATTTCCGTCGGATGATGACCATAATCATCAATCACCATAAGGCCGCCGTGCTCAAATTTAACCTCCAACCTACGGGCCGCACCTCGAAAACTAGCCAACGCTTCCCTAACCACGGCTGTATCAATATTCAACTTTATCGCCAGGGCGATAACCGCCAGAGAATTAACCACGTTATGCATGCCGCCCAGGGCAACTTCAAATTCTCCGATGCTCTCTTTGCCGAGAGTGCCCTCGAAAGATGCGCGCAGGCCGGAAAACCGGATACCCCGAGCGGATATTTGAGCCCCGGGCTGCAATCCATAAGAAATATACGGATACGGATAACCGGATAGAATATTTTTTAACACCGGGTCATCATAACAGGCAATAACACAGCCATCCTGACGGGTTTGATAAATAAACTGCGAATAGGCCCGGACAATATTCGAAAAATCTTTATAGTAATCCAAATGCTCGTTATCCACATTAGTGATAATCGAAAATCGGGGATGGTAATAGAGAAACGAACCGTCGGACTCGTCGGCTTCGGCAACAAAAAAGACCCCATCGCCAAAACGGGCATTGGTCCCGATATTACGCACTATCCCTCCCGCCACCACTGTCGGACGCAAGCCGGCGCGTAAAAGCAAGTGCGACACTAAAGAAGTTGTGGTGGTTTTACCGTGACTGCCGGTAACCGCGATCGCCTCCTTGCCCTCCATCAACTGAGCCAGCGCCTGGGCCCGCTTAAGCAACAATAGGCCTTTCTCGCGCGCGGCCAGTACTTCAGGATTATCCATGCCAATCGCCGATGAATAAACTACCACATCGGCATTGCCTAAGTTGACAGCGTTATGCCCGATATCTATACGCGCCCCTTCTGCCCGCAGGCCGGAAATTATCGAGGAATCCGTCATATCCGATCCGCTGACATTTTCGCCATGCGCCAATAACAAATGCGCAATCGCGCTCATGCCGATTCCTCCGATTCCGATAAAATGATAACGCATAGGCAGGCGATTAAGTTTTGATCTCGATGAACTTCATCCATTCCTGATTAAACTCTTCCAGATCGGCAAACGAAAATGCAGCCCGTAACGCGCGCAAAAGATCCCGCCGATCACGCAACAACTCGCAAAAATAAGTAAAACCATCCTCCCCGAATTCTTCAATTATGAAGTGCACAGCGCAAAATGCCTGTGCGTAATATAGTTGGACAGCCTCCTGGTCTAAAGACTGCTGCAAATCATAATCTTCCAAGTCCTGAATACTCATCAGCCTCCCTTGCCGGATTGCCTTCACTATTATTCCATACGGCTGGGACATCGACCGGGCCCGGCTATACTCGACATATCCGGATACGCCCTCTTTAAGCCAAACCGGAACAGCCTGATTATCATATCCAACCATCTCATCAAAAATCAAATGGGTCATTTCGTGAGGCAGTACCTGGTCCAGAAAACGCGGGGCATCCTGATAAGAATAAATGGCCTTCGCCCGGGGGACCGCATAGCCTACGGTCCAAGCCTGCTGTCCCGGACGGGCATGAAACTCTTCTGCGCTGTCATCGATATAGATCCGGGCGCGCTTATCCCAAGTCCAGAAATTGTAACGCCGAAACCCTAGATCTTCGGCGATCTCTTCGTAGCAACGCTCCGCTTCGGAGATCGTCCGATTAATAAAGCGCTGTTCGGCCGAATGAAAATAAATTATAAAATGCGTGCTCTTCGCGCAGTTCCAATCATCTCTATCTTCACCGGCATATAGACAATGACCGGTCATAACCAGACACATGATCAAAGCAATATAATTATTCATTAATTAAAGACACCGCCAAGCCTACCAGCTCCGGCGCGCCGTTTTTAAACCCGGCTTCGCCTAACTTTGCCTTGATCGCCGTAAGCCCGGCGGGGTTAGCGAGCCAATTCTCAAGCTGCCCTTTTAGGACTTCAGCCAGACGATTATCGTCGGCGATGACCCGCGCGCACCCCAGACAACTTAAGACCGCGGAATTATGCTCCTGATGCCTGCGAGCAAACGGATACGGAACAAAAATAGCCGGAATCCCGAAAAAAGCAACCTCCGCAACCGACATCGCCCCGGCCCGAGAAACTACGATATCGGCAGCGCTATAAGCATACGGCAAAGACGAGCAAAAGCTATACACCCGGGACTTCACCCCCAGTTGCGCGTAACTGCCGCGGACAAACTCAAAATCAGCTGATCCGGTTACATGAATAACCTGTAATGCAGCCATCTGCCTGCTTTCCCGGATAATCCGCAGAACCGCCCGGTTAAGACTCCGGCTGCCCTGGCTCCCTCCGACAATCAGCAACGTAGGGATATCGGCCGAGAAATCAAAAAAATTCAGGGCTAATTTTCTTTCCCGGCGGACGCGGTCGCTACATATGGGCATACCGGTAAAATAAGTTTTTCCGGCGCAAAACTTAAAATACGGAAAAGCTTGCTCAAAAGCTATTGCGATTCTATCCGCAAAAAGAGCAAGCAGATTATTGGCAGCTCCCGGCAAAACATTCTGCTCATGGATAATCGTGGGGATTCGAGCTAACCAAGCGCTCATCACCAACGGTACAGTAGCAATGCCGCCAAACCCCACCACTATATCCGGCTTATCGCGAATAATAACCAGCAGGCTCTGAAGGCTGCCTTTCAAAAAATTGAACAATGCCGCAATGAATCGGCCCGATATGGACGGAGTTAACGCCGTAATAGCGATAGGAGTTACCGAAAAACCCCCAAAGTCAATGCAGGACGTAACCCGGCAACGCGGTAAGACAAATTTGATCCGGGCCGAGCTTAAACTACGTTCGCACTCCTGAGCAAAAGCTAGAGCCGGCATAATATGCCCGCCGCTGGACCCGGCCGCGATAAGAATATGTACCCCCGGCCTCTCCCGTAACTTCGCCGCTATCCCGGGAGGCTCAAGCATCACGGATACTCCCCAGTCCGGGCAATATTCATCAATATCCCGACACTGATAATATCAAAGATGAAGGAACTGCCGCCGTAACTGATAAAAGGAAGCGGAAGGCCCTTGGTGGGAAAAATACCGCAGGAAACTCCGATATTAATCACCGCCTTGATACAAATCATCAACACCAATCCCAAACTTAAGAAATAACCGAACTTATCCGGGGCATTTTTAATAATCTTGATCCCCTGCTGGATAAAAATCATAAACAAAATAATGATGCTTAAAGTGCCTATCAACCCCAGCTCCTCTCCAATGATCGAGAAAATAAAATCGGTGTGAGCAGCGGGCAAATAGAACAACTTCTGTTTAGAATGCCCCAACCCCACCCCAAATATTCCTCCTGATCCTAAAGCCACCTGAGATTGGATAAGCTGGAACCCGCTCCCCTTAGGATCTTGCCA
>JBFZAQ010000191.1:0-14076 GCA_041308885.1 Candidatus Omnitrophota bacterium
ATGATCTCTTCGGTTACTTGCTGAATGGAAGCGGCTAAATCCATATAAATTTGAGTTATCTTGGATTCAGGCCGGCGCGGCCGGCATCCCAGCAGCTTCTCAAACCTCCGGTTAGTCATGCGCAGGCCGCTGCCGTAACCGAAATAGCGCATATTCATCTTAAAAGATCCGTCGTCTTTTAAATCAATCAGTTCCCGCAAGATTAAATCCGCGTATCGAGGTTCCCCGTACGGAGCTAACCCCATCAGTTTGTATTCGCCGGAATTAACTCTAAAACCGCAAAAGAAAGTAAAGGCCGAATACAACAAGCCCAGCGAATGCGGAAAACGCAAAGTATGAGTTAAGGTAATATCATTCCCCTGTCCGACGCCAAAACTGGCAGTCTCCCATTCGCCTACCCCATCCAACGTCAGGACCGCCGCTTCCTCGAATGGCGAGGGATAAAAAGCGCTGGCCGCATGGGCCTCATGATGCTCGGTAAATAATAGCCGGCCTTTAAAACCCAACTCTTTCCTGATCAACTCCGGAATCCAGAGTTTTTGCTTTAGCCAAAGGGGCATAGCCTGAATAAACGGCTGAATTCCGGCCGGCGCGCTCATCAACGACGTTTCAATAATCCGTTCGAATTTCAGGAAAGGCTTATCGTAGAAGACCGCAAAATCAAGTTCGGAAGCTGAAATTCCGGCCTCCGATAGGCAATAGGCAGCAGCATGAGCCGGGAAATTGGAATCATGCTTCTTGCGGGTAAAGCGCTCTTCTTGCGCCGCGGCAACAATATGGCCGTCGCGCACTAGGGCCGCGGCGCTGTCATGGTAGAAACAAGAGATACCGAGGATGTTCATAGATTTATAATTATAACATTGGGGATAATTTATACAACGAAATTATCAATCCGATTAATTGAAAGGACACCGGGACACCAAGACGCAGGTCTAGATGTTATATGCCTGTCGCCGTGTATCAAATATCAAACTTGACGGCGCAGTAACTGGAGTAACAATTATACTGATCAATCCATCCTCTAAATCGGCAATCCGGCTAAAGGCCGCCTCGCTCAAATCGACAATTCTGCCCTGGTCGAATAATCTCTTGGCCGGGCCGAAATCATTATGCCGGACCACAACACAAACGCCGTTACCCTCATTGCAGACCCGGTAGTAACCGCCAAATCCCCTTTTACGTAATGCGCAAGTAAAAGCAGCCGGGTCAAACTTATCACCTGAGGCGGTTTCACCCGAGCTATACCAAGAAGCCAAGCCTTTAGTCGGGTACGGCCCAGGGACAGACCGGGTATCTTCGCAGCCGATAATCAATAGCCCGATGGCAATAATAATTAAAACTGATCGATGACTACTTACAATATGAAGATTATCTACCATCCGCCGCCGCCTCCTCCTCCCCCGCCCCCGCCGGAAGACCCGCCGCCGCCTCCGCCGCCGCCGTATCCGGAACTTGAACCCGGAGCAACCGCGCTGGAAGCGATTGCGCCGGAAAAAGCGCTCCCTAAATTAGAAGCAAAAGCGACAGGAGTAAAATGACTCAACGATGAAGAGGCATACCAAATCGGCCGGTAGGGCTGCCCTTCCCTGCCGGCTTGGGCCAAAATTTGGGAAAACCGTTCCGACCACTGCTGTTCAACACCTAAAGCCAAAGCATAGGGCAAATATTTTTCGTACAGTTCGGGTGTCTGCTCGCCAGGGACAGCGGTTTTAAGCTCAGCCCGTTCGGCCACCGACAAATACAGTTTAAAGCCCTCAATACGATCCATCGTTCTTCGGCCCAAGGCAGTCGGGGCTTTCAACAAATAATAAAAAATTATATTCACCGCTATGACTGCGGCAAAAAAAAGCGTGAAGAAGAATGAAGTTACCGATATTAAGACTCCCAGGCCGACGAATTCGCCGATGATAAAAGGGATTGCGAATAACATCAAGGCCCACGACGAGCGGATATTGGCAACAATGCGCATAATCATGGCGGCCAATCCAAAACTCCAGCCGGTCAACCAGGCAGTCATGAAAATGGCGATCGGGATCTTCTCTCCGGAAAACAACAGCTCGCAGATCAACAAACCAAGCAAGGAAAGCGCGGCGCCCCCGCTAAAGTATCCGCGATTAACGACAAAATAATTTGTTTCATAGGTTTTACGCAGGCTGGTTTTGAGCTTGAGAATCGCCCGCCCAATAACCGAATGATTGGAGTTGCTTAAAATAAGGGTTTCTTCGCCGGCAAAAAGAGAGTCCGCGATTGCCTTCTCTTCAGCGCTCATATCCTGCCCTCCGGCAGAAGTCCTGGCCAGCGAAAACCGGCCTTGGTCCTCGCGAATAATCAAATAGCCCTTGACTGCCAGGTTGATGATAGCCGCGGTGAAAACCTTATGATCATAACCCATCTGCGCGATATAACGCATGGCCGCGGGAGAAATATTCTTGTCCGGATGATATAAAGGGATAATCACTCCCTTTTGGGGATCCCGGCCCACTGAATTCCAAATGAATAAATAATATCCGATAATAAAAATTAAACTGGCTAAGCCTGCCAATACCCCGGCATTATCCTGCAAGAGATGCTGTATTTTATCAGCCAAGGCAGGAGCCCGGACATACCCCTTGGGCCAACCAACTACGATCGTTAACCCCTCATAAGCGGCTAAACTTCGGGTGGTCTGGAATTGCGGGCGGCTAAATTCATCTGCTGCTAGGCTAAAATCCTTGCCCCTCTGCCCCTGATAACCGGTATAGGCATCGCTGAATCTCACCCTCTCCTGCGCCCCCGAGGGTAGTTCCACCGTACAAGTTACCTCATCAATCGGGAATTCCCAGCCATTACCGGTAACATTCCAATATAACTCGTCGTGGTCTTTAAAAAAACCTAATTGCCGAGCGGTCTTATATTCGACGGTGTAGATATATTCACCGGGCTGCAAATAAACATTGGGGTTACCGATATAAATACGTACCCCGTTACTCATCGGCTTAAGGGAATATTTTTCGCCGTATCCGTCGCGCAGAACACGCCGAAGATCAAACCCGACCACGTATTTATTGCCAAAACGGTCGCGATAGCGGGTGGGAAAATCCCGGTAGATGCCCCTTTTAATTGCTTCTTGCTGGGCGAGCACTCGAATGTTTTCGGTCACAAACATAGAACCATCGTAATTGACCCTGATATAACTATCGAAGGACAAAATGCGCTCCTGAGAGGCTAGCGCCGACCGGGCCGAAATGACACAGAATGCAAAAGCAAGAAATATGCTTGCTAGGCTAAGCCTCGTCATTCTGAGGCCGGAGGCCGCCTGCCTGCCGGCAGGCAGGAAGAATCTATACGGTATCTTTAGATTCTTCACTGCGTTCAGAATGACAAGTAGCATATCTTTAACTATATTTAGAATGACACGGGGATAATTACTTAGTTTCAAGCTTAACCTCCGGGGCTTGGCGTTCTGTGGCAAATTCCAATTCAAAGAAATCCAGGGGCTTAAAACCCAATAGCGAAGCGATCAATAGACCGGGAAACGACTCTACGACAGTATTATAATCACGCACCGCCCCATTATAATAACGCCGGGCCAGCTGTAATTGATCTTCAATATCGACTAAAGAAGCATGAAGGGCGGCGAAGGTATTGTTGGCTTTTAAATCCGGATAGGCTTCCGCCAAGGCGATGAGCGTTTTCAGGCCTCCGGAAAGAGCGCTCTCCGTGGAACCGCGCTCATTCATTGACGATGCGTCGGTGGCTTGAGAGCGTAGAGACACAACTTCGGTTAGCGTGCCTTGTTCGTAACGCATATAGCCTTTGGTTACATCGACGAGATTGGGGATAAGGTCATGCCGTTTCTTCAGTTGTACGTCGATGCCGCCGGATGCTTCCTTAACCAGCATCTTTCTTCTCACAATAACATTAAAAACCGCGACCATCGCTAACCCAATAAACACAATCGCCAACACAATAATCCCCATAACCATAACCCCCTCCCGCAATCCCCGCATTTAATCCCCGGAGTTAAATGCGGGGATTGAGATTCAAGGTATTATAACACAATCAAAAAAATAGGGACAGCGACTTTTTTCCGCTGTCCCTATTTGACGAACCTTTAGACTTACACACTTACACACTTACACACTATTTCTTCGCTCCGCCGCCTTTACGCGCTCCGCCGCCGCCAGCCTTACTATTGCCCTTGCCCTGGCTGCCGCTTGAGCCGCTTCTATTTCCTTGCCGATTCGGACTGGCGCCTGCTCCCCCAGCTTTACCCGGAGGATTCTCCCAATTGGTCCCGGCACCGCCAGCCTTTCCGGGAGGATTATTGTCTCTATCGCGCCGCATATTCCGATTCGGGCTTGCGCCTGCGCCACCGGCCTGTCCGGGAGGATTTTCCCAGTTTGTGCCTGCGCCGCCGGCTTGTCCCGGAGGGTTGTTATCTCTGTCCCGCAGCATCCTCCGATTCGGGCTGGCACCTGCACCGCCGGCCTGTCCGGGAGGATTTTCCCAGTTTGTGCCTGCGCCGCCGGCTTGTCCCGGAGGATTATTGTCCTTATCCCATCCACCGCCGAGATTCGGGCTGGCCCCGGGTCCACCGGCTTGTCCCGGAGGATTTTCCCAATTCGTGCCTGCACCGCCGGCCTGCCCTGGTGGGTTGTTATCTCTATCCCTACTTTGCCACTGATTCATCTCGGTTTGGTCTACTGAACCATCCTGATTAGCATCAGCCTTATATTCCCAAGGCCGGTTAACGGCTGCGGCGTTGGGATCCCCGGCGCCTTGACCACCCGGACCCTGACGCCATTGGTTCATCTCCGTTTCATCGACTGTCCCGTCTTGATTTACATCAGCCTTATATTCCCAAGGCCTATCCACAGCGGTAAGATCCGGCGCCGAAACACCAGTGTCGGACGAACCGCTTTCTTGAACAGCGGACTGATCTTCACCCATCGCCTGCCGTCTATTGCGCCACTGCTTAATTTCCACCTCGTCTACAATTCCATCACTATTCGTATCTGCGCGCTTCTCCCATTCCTCGTTGACCATGGCTTTCTTACGCAACCCTTGATCCATCCCGCCCTGGCTCCCGCCCTCATCTTCCGCCTGCAGAATAGCTACTCCCTGACCCGCAAATAAAAAGACTGCCATTACTGTAACGACCCAAATCAGCTTCTTTTGCACAGCACCTCCTCCTTTCATTCCTGACACACGCTAACCTTTATTCATTATATAAAATTAACGCTACAATGCAATATAAAATAATTAATTCAACAAACTTACGTGCTCTTCTTCAACTCCTTATTCTTATCCCTCACCGAGATGTTCGAGAGCCGGCCGCCGGTTAGGGCCCGAAGCAGCATACTTACAGGCACAGCGCTTAACCCTAACAGATACTTAAAATCTTCAATTGAGCGTATTTTTTTCACCACGTTAACATAAGTCCGCGGCGAGCGCAGCTTATAAAAAAGAAAATCATTATAGGCCTGAGACACGATACCCTGAAGCTGGGCATTGGAAAAATTCACCGTCTTAAACCCGTTGGAATAAGTAATGCTGATCTTATACCACTCCTTAGAGAATGGGTCGATGTACTGGTCAAGATCGATCAGCCCTTGTTGCTTCAAGATCTTGTACGGCTCTGTCCCCGGCTGCGGGGTTAATAAATAAAACAAAGCGAAATCCAGATTGATCATTTTAGCGAAATTTATGGTCGCCTGTATATGTTCCCGCTGCTCATGAGGGAAACCGAAGATAAAGGTGGCGCTGGTCCAAAAACCCAGGCGATTAGCTGCGGCCGTCACGTCGCGAGCTTTTGCTAAATTTATTCTTTTTTTAATAATCTGTTGAGTCTCGGGATGCCCGGACTCCAGGCCAAAACAGAGCCGGTAAAAGCCCGCGCGTTTCATCTTCCGAAGAATCTCCTCGTCCAGCGTAGCAATGGCAATGCCGGTAGGCGTGGCCAGTTTGATCTTAAGCTTTCTTTTTAGTATTTCATCGCAGATCTCATGCATCCGGCTCTTGGAGACTGAGCTATTGTCGTCCACAAAATGAAACTCTTCGTAACCATACCGCCTCTTGAGAAATTCAATTTCGTTGACCACGTTCACGGCACTGCGCGGCCGCCACCCCCTGTCCCAGACTAACTTAACACTACAAAAATAACAATCATTGGGACAACCGCGGCTGGTAAGAATGTAGCCGATCGGTTTACGCATCAGAAACCGATTCTTCTGCTGTTCTTGCTTTATGACCGCCAGGTCGCCCTCTAACAGCTCCCAGGCCGGAAAGGCAACAGTATCGAGATCGCGAATAAATTCACGCGGCCTCTCTTTCACAATCGCGCCGCCAACCCTATGCATCAATCCCCGTATACCCTTAAGCGGATTACGAGCAACATACCGTAAGAGGAGTTCCTTGAGGGTCTCTTCCCCCTCGCCGATTACCGCCACATCCACATTAGCATCTTTCATCACTGAATCCGGGAAGGTCGACGTATGCGCGCCGCCGAATATAACCGGGCAATTTTGATTCCAAGCCTTCACAATACGGGCTACATTATGGGCATCCTGCAAATAAGGAGTGAACATAGCCGATACGCCGACAATATCGGGGGTATATGATTTCAGATAATCGCCGATCTGATCATCCAACAAACCGTACCTCAGGAACGAATCGTTCAAACGGTGGCTGTCATAGGATGAAGTAAGGCAATCCAAGATGCGCACCTCGTGCCCTTGATCCCTGACCACTGACCCCAGATAACCCAGGCCGACTAATGTAGATTTCGATGGAGGGCTGACATCTTTAATATGCAATGTTAGCGGAGGATAGAGCAACAATACCTTCATAGCCTAGTCCGGCTCCTATTTCTTGCAGGCGATAAGAAAAAAACCAAAAGCCAATAATCCGGTAAAAACCGGAAACTGAGAAGCCCGCCCGGTATAATCAAGCTTGACAATCTCATAGCCGCAGTCTTCTACCAGCTCAATAATCGACCGGCGGGTAAAAAAACGTAAATGCCCCTTACTTAAAGCGCCAAAGCCGTCACTATTATAGGTAAATTTTCCCGCCAACAGCTGCAGCCGGTGATTAAAGCGGGCAACATTGGGGACCGATAGAATAATCCGGCCGCTATTATTCAGATAGCGCTTAAGCTTGGACAGGACCAGATCCGGACGAATAAGATGCTCCAGGACCTCCAAACAAATAATAACGTCGAAATACCCGTCAGCATAGCGCAAATTATCAATCGCCGCTTCCATGTCGGCGTTAATCAGGTCATCACACCATCTCTTTGCTTCCGCGCTGGCGGCAATATCCTGCTCAATCCCTGCAACAAAACACTTCTTTTTTTTCAGCTCCCTGGCCATATACCCCTTAGCACAACCAACATCTAATACTTTGGCTCCCGGCTCAATCGAATGAAAAGCCTTAAAGGTAGGGCTATGCGGCCACCAACTAAATTCTTGACGCTCGGCCACATTAATCTGAAAAAACAATTTCTCTTCTTTAGTCATATATCTACCTGCTAGTATTTGGAAGCTTGATTTCATACACATCTATGGGCCCGCTCTTCTCGATACATAAAACCTGAGAACCCAAGCACCCTTGGGCTGGAAATGACCGCAAATAACGCAGGCCGGGATTTTCCCTGATCATGGCCAACTCTCGCGAGTCCACGGTTAGCTCGGTGCGCTCATAAGCACTGCGATGGACAAATACATAGCTAACCCCCATTTCCTTCAGCCGCTGCACAGTCGAATAATCGGATAAACGGGTTAATTGCCGGGCATTCTTGTCCGCCGCGCTTCCAGGGACAATGAAATTTATCATCTTCTTTTGGTGGGTCATTTGATACATTTTGTACATCTCGCTGGGCGAACCGAGGTCTAAAGGATATTCGGCCAAAATTATATCTGCCGGCTGAGATTTAAGCCAATAATAGGCTTGCGGGGCTTTTTCGGCGTTAATAACATTGAACGGCGGGTAATTCCAAAACTCAAATAAAACGCCGAGGCAGCACACCCCGGTGATACAAAACCGTTTAAACGATGACTGCATATTTTTTAAAAAGCTGTGCAGGCCTAACCCCGCTAATACCGCTACCGCAAACATAACGACTGCCCCAAACCGGCTGTACGCCCGCAGAGTCGGGATCAATTTATACATAAAAAATGACGGCAGATAAAGCGTCAGCGGGCCGATTTTACGCCAGGGGGGCTGCGAAAATAACCAGGCGGCTACAGCCAAGATGAGAAAAAAAGCCGTATACATATCATACCGCTGATCCGCAGCCGGGCCGCTATCGCGTAAGACTCCCCTTTTCTTCCACCGCCTAAAGGCCAACGCGGCCAAAAATAAGGGGAGCCAGCCTAAATAAAGCGTGTGCTCGGTTATGCTCGATCCGTATAGGCGTGAACCGACGAACAACTGAGTAAACCGGCCAAATAGCGGATGGACCACCGCGGGAAGAAAATAACTCAGCGGCTGAGCCGACTGATTAAAAAGATCCTCAAACGGCCGGACATAAGGATTAAAAGCCGCGGGAGTGCTGTGGCGATGGCGCAGGCTCTGCAGAATAAAAGGCAAAACCTGAAAAGAAACTACCACGCTGCCGATAATCGCCAAAAAAACAATACGCTTAATCGGCTGCGCAGAAACAACGGCCGGAGCTTTTTTGCGCACAGACAACAACAGCAATAAAGCTAAAAAAACTAAAAAACAAACCGGGGCATAAATAATATTAAAGCCCAAGGTTAGCAAGGCAAAACCGGCTACAAAAAGGGTTCTATTTAGGCTCGTCGGATTATCGAACACCCTGATGAGCGTAAATACAAAAATGAATAACGGCCACTGATAGGTATCTCCCAAATGCTGCCAGGACCGCATAAAAAAATACGGAGAGCAAGAAAAAATTAGACCAGACAGAAAAGCGGCCAGCGCCGAACGCGTAAGGTAGCGCACCAGAAAAAAAATACTCATAGCCGACAACAAAAAATTGCCTAATATCTGAATGTTGTAGGTCAAGATTGGACTGGCAATAAGAGCGAGCCCATAATTGATCAAAAAAAGCAAAAGGCCTAAAGAGCCGCACGAATACAAGTCAACACCGTAAGGAAAACTTAAAAAATCGGTCTTCAGCAATGACAAGTCGTGCGCGTTGGCGAATTGATAAAACCAGGCCGACCAGACAATGGCATAGGATTCATCAGTCGAAAAGAAACCCGGCATAAACCGGGTAAAATTAAAAATCAACGGATAGGTCATAATCGCAAAAATAAGAATATAGAGCAATAATACCGTAACTAAAATTTGACCGCTTCTTTTTAACATTTATAACCACCAAGGGCTGACAAAATGCGTATTAACCACACAATCTCGGCAAATCGGCGTGGAAATAAAATCCTCGCTCAAATGGCGCTGGCGCATCCGCGCTAACTTATCCCCGTTCCAAATAGACAAGATATCGTCCTTGCCGATATTGCCAAGCACGTTACGGGCCTCATAATCCTGGCAGCAGGCCAAAACAGCTCCGCCATAAGTAATGTACAGCCCGGTCCAGAGGTTAACGCAGGGAAAACGCAACGCCGGTGCGGGAACGGTGTTTTGGATTGCGCTTCCCGGCCAGTTAAAGATATTTAAATAGACCGTTACCTGGTCAACCAGCCCGCGATATGTCTTAAAAAATAAGGGTATATCATGCTTATTCAGCTCAAAATCGCGCAAGCGCACTTGCACCACCGGATTTCGCGCCCCTTTCTTCTTTCTTAGATCCGCCAAAGCCCGGATATTATCCTCGACCTCCCGGTAATAATCGCGCTTCGGGCCGGCATCGGAGTTAACCCGATGGATCCGGTCATAGGTCCTGTTCGAGGCTGCATCGAGGCTTAACGAAAGCATATCCAGCCCGGAATCGATAATCTGCTCGGATAATGCCGGGGTTAAAAGTACGCCGTTAGTTACTGCGGAGACCGTCTTAATACCGGATTGCTTGGCTAGCCGCACCCGCCCGGCAAAATTCTTGTCCATAAGCGGTTCGCCAAAACCGGTTAAAATAATCTCCTCAATATTATGCTGCCGGCACTGGTTAATGATCCGCTCAAAAAGGGCATCCGCCATGACCCCGGCCGGGCGCTTCATCGTTTCATGGGGACAAAATACGCAAGACATATTACATAAATTCGTATTCTCGATCTGAATCGTCGATGGTTTAACCCGCAAAATGCTGATTTTCTTGCGGGCATGACGCAAATAACAATATTTATATAGAGGAATGCGGGTAAACAACGGAGTGCCCAAAAGCCAATAGGTCAGCTTCTTTAAGGCATAATTTGCGTCGAGCAGTTTGCTTAATGATCTGGCAGCGGACATAATCCCCGGGCTAAGTCTTAACCAGTTTGGCGCAGGCCAGGCCAAACCGAGTGGACGGCTCTTCAAACGAGCGCTTCCGGGAGACCCGGCGCCACTTTTTAGCAAAGATAAAATACTCTTCTTTTGCCGCGCGGTAACCATCCTTAAGCGACTCAAACCGCTTGAGATCATAAATCCGCTGGCTCCCAGTCGGATCTACACAAGAGTGCTTACCGATTAAAGTGGTCAGAAAAAGGACGCCTCCCGGCTTAAGCAGCCGGCGTAATTCCCGCATGGCCTTAAAATCGCCGTCGTCATACTTAGGATCGCGATAAGCCCCCAAACCCACATGCTCAATTACCGAAATCATCGTAATACAATCAAAGGAATTATCCGCAAAGGGCATATTGGAGATATCGCACTGATAAAACTTGATATGGCGCGGCAAATTTTCAAAGTACGGACGGGAGTCAATGCCAATGGCCTTGCCGTAACGGGATAATTTATGGATAAATAAACTTGAGGTACACCCCACATCCAGGATATCCAGCCCTTTTTTCCGCGGCAGATTATCCAGAATAAATTTCCACTCGACAAGACGGCAATAATCAAATCCAAATAACGGCAACAGCCGATAGGCCCAATAGGTGAGCAAAAATCGCTGCAAGCCGAACTTGCCGCTTTTGACATTCTTGATCCTGGTCCCGATAAAATTAGCTACGGCGTGCTTAACCATTGAATAACCTCCGTTAAGACTGCTTGAATTAAGGCTTTTGCAGAGACAGCAAGCACAAAGGATACCTGTCGCTCTTCGACTCGAAGTGCACTGCCTGGCTTTCAGAACAGGCGCACCAATCATCCTGGGCATCTTGCCAATAAAAAAGCTTCTCCTCAACGCGCAACGCGCCGATTAAATCCGTAATCGCCGCCGCGTCATAAATCTTGGTAAAAGGACGAATGATCTTGTAGCGGCCGCAAGGAATTGTCAAGAGCACCCTGCCGCCGCGCTTAACGATCCGGCTCATCTCAGCCACCGCCCGATGGTCCCCGTCGGTCTGCTCGATAGTTCCGTAGCGTCCGGCTAAACCGATATGCTCGACCGTCGAGATAGCCGTAACCGCATCAAAAAATCCATCCTTGAATTTAGTCGCGGTTATATCAGCCTGGGTAAAGGTAAAATTCTTAAAGCTTAGTTTATTTAAGATCGGATAAGGCCGCAGATCAACAGCATAGGTATCATACCCTAAGCCGGAAAGTATGAGCGGAAAATTACTCCCGGAACAGCCGACATCCAGTACCCGGGCCGGCATGGGCGGTAAATGGCGGGTCACAAAAGGATACTCCACGTACCGATCGCTGGGAGCCAGAGGTTCTTTAGCAAAATATTCGGGGAATGATTTTTGAAAAACCCCGATCCCGAATTTAGAAATAATACGATACAACGCTAATTTAAGATCCTTTTTTGGCTTCTCCAAAGTAGGCCCTCCAGCTAGGTTGAGAAAAATTCCGCAAATAATCCCAAAGAATAATTATTTTAAATGAGGTCTTACGCAGGCACCGGAAAACCCGCCCATCACCCACTCGGCGCTTTCGCTGAATATCCTTTCTTAAGCGTAAGGTTTGTAAAATATGGGCGGCGTTCCACCCTAACGCCTTGGCCTCAGCCCCAGCAATGCTGAGTTTTCCCAAGATTAGGAAAAAAATCATCTCGCTACTCAGCAAAATCAAATAGGCAGGAAGCACAACCAGTAATGACGCAGCGCTGTAATTCTTAAGCAGCATGCGTAAAGTATTCCGCTCAGACCAAAAACGCTTCTGACTACGGCCAAAACGGCTGCCGAGCGTGGCCGATACCCGATGGTAGAGAACCGCAGCCGGATCGGCAACCACCCGATAGCCTAAAAGCCTTACCCGCCAAGATAGATCAATATCATCCGCAAGGGTAAAAAAATCCGGGTCATAGCCGCCAGCCTCCTCGAATAATTTCTTGCGGATAAGCAGCGCTCCCCCGAAGGCAAAAAAAACATCACTAAAATAATCCCACTGACCGCGGTCAACGCTATTTATGCCGCGGGCCGCGGGAAAACCAAAAACATCGATATCGCTGCCCACGCTATCAATAATTTGCAGCTTCATTCCGGTATCGGTAATCCGGCGCATCTTACAAGTGCATATGCCAATCGTCGGATCGGATTGCAGATGACCGGCCAGGCGCGTCAGCATATCCGGATCAAAAGACATATCGTTACTGATAAAAAAAATATACTCCCCGCGGGCCTGGCCGGCGCCGATATTACTGCCTTGGGCAGTGCCGTAATTATGGCCCGCCTCAACTATCTTAACCAGCGGGTATCGCGTCCGCAAAAAATCTACGCTGCCATCACGCGAGTCGTTATCAACCACGATAAATTCCAGATGCGGATAGCTCAAACCCGCCACTGAGGGAAAAAAACGCTCCAATAAATCCCTCCCTTTATAAGTAACGATAACTACGCTGATTAAAGGAAGGCTCATGATAATGTCCGGGCAAAAACATCGCCAAAAACACGCTCTGATTCGAACTGCTCGGATATTCTGTAGGCGTTTTCTTTATACCGGCGCAACAAAACCGGGTCTTTTAACATCCTGACCATGGCCACAATCAATTCTTGGGAATCGTAGCGAATACTTATCCCCGACTCCGACTCAGCAATCTCCTGCGCAATCTGCGGCCCCTGAGTGATAATTACGGGCAGCCCCAGACTGGCATAAAGTTTGGGCTTACCGGGGTCAGCGAACAATACATTATCATCCTCCTCAGATGTCCAACAAGCGTACCCGACGGCGCAGCGGGCTAGTAGATTATTCACCGCCTCGTCATCACGGATAAAACCGTAAAAAATAAAGCGGTCTTGCAAGCCGGCTGCGCTAACCAGACGCTTGATTGTCTCTTCATACGGCCCGGAGCCGACCACATGAACCTTGATTTCGGGGATCTGGTTAGCAATCTGCGGCATCGCTTCGACCAATAACTGTAACCCCTGATTTTGCGAAAGCGTCCCGACAAATCCGACGGCATAGCGCTCGATTTGCTCAAAGGGACAAAACCGGCGAATCCTGGCCGCATAGGTCAATGGCGCAGGTACCTGCCGATACGAACTCGCCGCAATACCCATGAATCTACACCGAGCCTCGGCTATCCGCGGGGTCAAATGCCAGGTTACGTCGGCATGACGCACGCAGGCAGCATCCATGATCCTAAATAGGCCCACCGCTAAGGTATTAAAACATAAATTTCGCGGCAAAGGATAATAATCAATACTATAGTAAATAAGTTTTTTGGCAACCCCGATTCTTTTCAGCAATATACCGACGAACGCCGAGAAACCGGCAACCCCGATAAATAGATCAAAGCGAGTCTTCAACTTAATCGCTATACGCACCAGCGAAACGGCATACAGGCCAAAAGACAACGCCAATAAAGGCTGCTTATACCAGCGCATCCTGGGTACTTGAAAACCGGTAAACCCAAACTCCCCGCGTATGTTTCCCTGTGCGTATACGGTACAACGGGAGATATTCCGGGCAGCAAAAGGGCTGGTGATTCCGATCACTGCCAGAGACCTCACCCGAGAAACCAGATAATCTTCCAAAGTCTCCGTGCGGCTGGTCTTTAGCTGTCCGGCGAGAAGAACGGTCAGCGAAGACAGTGTATTTGTATGCATAATTTATAATATTACTTTTTAATAACGGAACTTAATTCCG
>JBFZAQ010000192.1:0-3634 GCA_041308885.1 Candidatus Omnitrophota bacterium
TGGATGCGCCTTGCAAGCTCGCGTTCTTCAGCCTGCTTCCTGCCGCGGTTAATCTCTCTTCTCTCGAGATACTTCTGACGCGTGGCTTCGACCAAGAAATCAATATCGAGCTCATTGAGCTGTTCCGGTTTTGCCAGGCCGTAGAAAAGCTGAATCTCTTGGCCGTTAATAATCAGCTTATCGCCTTGAAGTTTTACGCTGTATTTTGAATTACCCAGAGCGGGATTAGAATTCAGGTATTCAGCAAGCACTTGCATGCTGGCGGGGATGTTTTTTCCCGCGTAATTACCTAAAAATATGGCGCTAGGAATTATATTGGGATTGCCATCAAGCAATCTAAATAAACTATCAAAAATCCTATGGATACCGTCCAAAAGAGGTATTTTCGTTGTATCCGGGAAAGCATCGGTATTAAAAGCTACCCGTACCGGCTGAGAAACCAGCCGCTCTTGCGCGTTCAAATTATTGAAGGAATTCTGTCTCTCAAATTGCGCCCAAGATGTAGGCGTAAGCGCAGAGCTTGCGAGTTGCTTTTTGTGGGAAATAATCCTGCTTAATAGACCGTGCCGAACTTCCAGCACCTTACTTTTTTCTTTAAGGTACTGACCGTTTACTTGTGTTTCTGCTTCCGTTAGTACATCTAGACTTGCGTTTATTAAATCAGCCTCGACTCTGGCAATATCATCCGAACTGTTGACTGTCTGGGCGTTGATATTATTAAGCGATGCCAGTACCTGATCCAAGGTTAATACCGGCCTGGCCGGCAGAGCAGCCATTTTCTCGCTAATCAGAATGTTTAGTAGATTGCGTTTGGCATAAACAACTGTCATGTCTACTTCGGATAATATAAGCGAACCTTCATCAAGCGCAACTGCCTGATTATAGATTGCGGCAGAAATGATTTGTAGTTCGCTTAGATCCGCCTGCCTTAGAGCTGAGGTTATCCGATCCATCGCGAGGGGATCATTGATGGTTTCGGCATTTATACTGTTTAACAGAGCTTGCGGCGTAGATACAGCGGAGCTGGCCCTAATATTTTGACTTCCAGCGTCTTCCTCATCTTGCGCCACTGCTGAATACCCTGGAGCAGCAGATAACTCGTCGGAGACGCCAAGGGCTGAGCTAGCCTGGTTCCTAAATTGCCTAATGTCCTGCGCCGGCCCGGCAAGATTTAGTTTCTTTACTCGAGCAGCAGCTTCGGCTTCGGGGATACCGAGTTCAGACTGAAGTTTTTCTTTTGAGGTTAAAGCGTACGAATTGGCATCTAACCAATCAAGCACCAACCCGCCGACAGCAGCTCTTCTTGCATCTGCCAGTTGGGCAGCAGATTCGCCTTCCTTGCGATACGGAGCTTCATATGAACAAACAAATGTGGGATCATTGGAAGATGCCCTAAATACAAACCTGCCGGCAAATTTTCCACTCGCGTCTTGAAATACAATATCCGCAAACCGATATAATCCTTCATCAGGATCCATATAGGTGTTAAATTCTTTAACCTGCAACGCCCCGACAAAGGTCTCATAGCTCTTGCCTGGTACAAATTCCCCTGATAACTCTTTGATGACCTTATCTTTACCTAGGGCTATAATGACCTGCGGCGGAGCAAACTGAGAATCAGCACGCCAGCCGGTTGTATTTCGCGAATCCTGAGAAAGTTGCTTAAGGAGCGCGGGGTGAAACGGCGGCTGGAATCGCGGCGACTGCGAATAACGGATGGAATACCTGTTGTAGGTATCAGCTAAAGGTTGCGCAGTTTTAGGCACGCTCCCGGAAAAGTCATCCATTATTGACATAACGGCAAGCAAGACCGTCACTGCTATCGGATTCTCTATTTCGCCGGTTACATCAAGCCAGGTATGGCCGGAACGCTCGCCATATATAGGAAATACATATCCTTCTTTGTTTAATCTATAACGTAATGCCTTAAGAAATACATATCCGGCATCAGTTTGAAAGGCCTTTACCCCATACAATTCAGCCGCATCATTAACACCGAATGTGCCTAAAACATCCCTAATAATACCCATTTTCTTTCCGTCAACACCCTCAGAATATCCCCATTTATTTACCAGATTCGGCAACAGCACGCCCATCACATTATCCGGCTGAATGCTTTCAAAAGAAATATCTCCGGCTGCATTAATTTGGAGCGCTTCAATGCGTCCTCTATCACCATCCAGGTCAAAAGCAACACCCCCATGCGCGCGATTATTGCGCATCGTATTTTGCAAATCCCTCATATTATCGTCCACCGACGGATCAGCTTTATGTTCTCCTTCGACCTCAATAACATTTCCGTGCAATAGGTGAACTTGAGCGCCCAGCCGCGATAGAGTATCCGCGGCGGTTTGACCGCTGGGGGTATGCGAACCCTCAATCACAAACTCTAAGCCCAAAAGCGGCTTAGTTTCTCCATATCTTTTTTCCCATGTCTCTAGAACAGCTAAAACATCAGTCGGTTCTTGAGCAGCTGCGATCTCTGTGCCAAGTCGATAGAGAGACCCTCCCGCCGCCGCCACCCTGCCAATAAGAGCATTAAACCTAACGCAATTCTCGTGGATATCCTTTGCAGAATACTGCCCTTTTCGAGTGCCGGCCACTATTCTTACTCTCTGAGGATCCGACAACATTTCCTTTATCAACGTCAATGAATTTTGCTTTATCTCTCCTGTAGAGAGGCTTAGCAAGGTGCCTCCTCTTTCCTGCAGCATGGTAACCTTAAACCCCTTGACCGGAATATCTTTGGGTTTAGAAATATGGCTAGCTGTATTAAATACTCCGATTAACGGCTTAATTTCCTGCACTGCCCAAGAATAAGAAGTAACCGAATTAGGCAAGTCTTCAGCGACATAAACAACATCTAGCCCGCTGTACATAAATGCCGCAGCCTCAGCCGCAATTACTTCCGGATCAATCTTACGCCCGTCGCGGGCAATAAGTACTCTGCGATTAGTTATTCCTGCTGCCTGCGCCTTTTCTAACGCCATCTGCGCCCAGACCAAACAAAGACGAAATGCCATCTCAGGAGTAACGTCAGTACCGACAGAACGGTAATCATAATCTCTGAACATATCAAGATTAAGGTCCTGTATTGATACGGGTTTTTCCAACCATCTATTCCAGGGAGCATCCCCTTTTAAGAATTGACTCACCGCCGAACTAGCCTGCGCCCCGGTAGAGATATCCGCAGTAGCCGCATTCACGCTTAAGGCAACCCGATCTTTGCTGCGGGAGAGCACGCCAATCGGCCCGGGCTCGAGGGCTGAGCTGGATTTAAGCTGGATATTCCCTGCTTTGATCGGTTGAATGACCTGGATGCCTCCGGAGAAATAGCTGCGGATAACTTGTCCTGTAGGGGTATAGACCGGTTCTTGAATGTTGTATTCGCCTTCGGTAAAGCTCTTCTTGTAGGCGTTAAAGTAAGTCGACTTGGACCAATTGGACTGGGAGGTTAAGTTGGTAAGATTACGGGTATCGATTAAGGAAGCGTAGGTGCCGGATTGTCCGGTGAACTTGGTCTTAAACCAGCGGGCCAGGACTAAAGAATAGTAGAGCTGGCGCAGCGGGGCATAACGCTTGGAGACATTGACTTCTTTGGTCAGCTTGGGGATGATCAGCTCCCGGATCAGCT
>JBFZAQ010000193.1:0-3090 GCA_041308885.1 Candidatus Omnitrophota bacterium
TTGATACGAAATATGCCTTGGCCTGTGCCTATCGGGACAATAATCAGTTGGAGCCGGCTCTAATGCATTACTTAGCTATCGTCGAGCAGGACCCCTGTTACGGGAACATCCATAATGATATTGCTGAAATTCTAGATAGCCAGGGGAAGAACGCAGAAGCGGCCGCCCGCTATAACAGCGAGATATTATGTTGTTTGGATAAACTTGCGCTTAATTCTAATGATGCGAGGTCTTTAAGTTCTCTTGGTTTGGCATATTGCGGGTTGGGTGATTTTAAGCAAGCTCAGGAGTTGTTGGAAAGAGCAGCAGCAATTAGCCCTTGGAATAAGCAGCCTAGCGTTGATCTTGCGTTGGTCCAAGAACGAGCGGGTAATCCGGCCCAAGCCTTAAAGACTCTGCAGAAAATCATATTGAGGGGAGATCAAGATCAATACTTTGTCAGAAAGCAGGAATCTTTAACCAAGGCCGTTGCTTCATTAGGAGAATCAGAAGAAGAGCTGTTACCGGATACTATCTATTTGCATAATGGCCGGACATTGCGTGGACGAATTAAACAAAAAAATCAGGAATGGGTAGATTTAATAGTTTATGCGGGAGGTAGCGAGGGAGTAGTGAGGGTGCCATTGGTTAAGATTGAGCGTATAGAATCAAATTATAAGTGATATAGGGCTGTTTTTTCATGATCTGGGAAAAATAGCCTTTTTATTCTACCCCTTTGCCTGGAGGATGAAAAAGGGGTAATTTTTTTGTGTTAGATTTTGGCTTCTTTTGCGTCTATTACTTGAGAGGCGTAAAACGCAAAAGGAGGCGGGCATGAAACAAATTCTGTGCGTGGTTACATTAGGAGGGTGTTTGCTGGCGGTCAATAGTAATCCGGCACGCGCCGAGGATGAATGGCGGTATCTTTCGGCCGGAATCGGCGATGTGCAATCGATTTCTGTCGGCGCCCAAAGTCATAATCAGGTATTTTTCGGAGCCAAAAGCGGGTTTTATAAAACAACCGACCGTGGAGCGGGGTGGAGATTTTCTCGAGTCGGGAACACCGCGGCGAATGACATTCGTCAATTATGTATCCGGAAGGCGGGAGAGACGACTATTTACGCGGCTACAGCTGGGGGGTTGTACAAGAGTAATAATAACGGTGATTCGTGGGTACGCGTTTTTACGGGTCGGAATGAAGCGGAGCGGGATTCGGCCGCTTTGGCGGTAAGTGAGGCGCGTATATATCTGGGAACCGCAGCCGGGCTATTCATTGGCGATCTTAAAACCAGGAGATGGACTAAAGCTGCCGGGCTTAATGTTACCGGGATCGCCGAGATTGGGTTGGATCAGAGCGATAGCAAGTATATTTATATCGCCTGCCGGCAAGGCGCGTTTTATTCCCGGGACGCAGCACATTCTTGGCAACCGGTCATTTTTGCCTTAGGGCCGCGGGGGGCGTCCGATACCGGTGATGGCGCTGCCGAAGCAGCCGTCAAGGACTCCAGGGTTTATTCGGTTAGCGTAATGCCGACAACGGGCAGTGTTTATTACGCCACCTCCCGCGGGTTATACGGCAGCCATAACCACGCCGGTTCGTGGGAGAGGTTAACCTCTTATGGGTTATTAGGCAAAGAGGCCTATAAAGTCCTGGGTACGCTTGATAATCGGCTATTAGCTATAACTGATAAAGGGATATTTGAATTTAAGAGCGGCCGTTGGCAGGAACTCTCATTACGGTTGAGCGCGCAGGGGATTAATACGCTATCTGTCGGTCCGCTCGGTGCTTTATATGCCGGCTGCCGGGACGGGCTATATATGATGACTCCGTCAAAAGAGGGGCCTAAGTCAGATGCGCCTGATCCGCAGAATTTTCAGGGGCCTGCGATTCGTCAGGTGCAGGAAGCGGCAATACGCTATACCGATCTTGGAACGCAGAAGATCCGGCAGTGGCGCAGCCGCGCAGCCAATAAAGCCTGGTTGCCGCAGCTTAATTTGGGGCTTAATCGCGATGTAACTGATCTCTGGCATTGGGAATCCGGATCTACAACCAAAAACGGCGACGATGTGCTCGCTAGGGGCAAAGATTCTCTGGAATGGGATGTTTCACTCTCTTGGGATTTAGGCGAAATCATCTGGAACGATGATGAGCTGGCTATTGATGTGCGGGCGCGCCTTTTGACGCAGCAGCGCCAGGACCTATTAGATGAGGTAACCAAGCTATATTATGAGCGTATCCGCGTGCAGGAAGATTTAGCCGGCTTGCGCATTGAGGAAGTCAAAAAGCGCCGCGATAAACAACTGCGCTTGGCCGAGTTGACCGCGATGCTGGACGGAATGACCGGAAATTATTTTTCCAATCAGCCGTGAATTTTGCCGTTCTTGCTGCTTGAGGAAATTCCTTGCATAAGACTGCCGTTTATGATAAGGTATTTTGTCGCCCGCCTTTAACAATTCATCAAAAAAAGAGGAAAAAAATGGCTACCGTTCAGGTTACTGATGCAACATTCAAGAAAGAAGTTTTGGAGTCGGATGCGCCGGTTATGGTAGACTTTTGGGCCCCGTGGTGCGGGCCGTGCAAAATGATCGCCCCGGTAATCGACGAACTTGCCGGGGAATATTCCGGTAAGATGAAGTTTGTTAAGGTCAATGTCGATGATTGCCAGCAGGCCGCTGCCAAATACGGCATCATGTCTATACCGACCCTGGTTTTTTTTACCAAAGGTAAACTTACGAGCCAGGTAGTCGGAGCCCTCTCTAAAGCCGATTTAAAGGCAAAAATTCAAGAGCATATAGCGTGAAAAAGATTTTTATTGCCGCCACCAAGCAGAATGACGGTAAGACTACCGTTTCATTGGGGCTGATCGTTAATTTTAAAGAGGCCTTTAAGAAGGTCGGTTTTATCAAGCCTATCGGGCAGCGTTATCTGGAAGAAGAGGGGCAAAAAATCGATGAGGATTCCTGGCTGATTGAAGAGGCCTGCGGGATAAAATGCGGGCTTAAGGATATGAGCCCGATAGCGGTTGAGAAGGGCTTTACCGAAAAGTATTTGGCCCAGCCGGATCGTAAGGCGATCAGCGCTAAAATAAAGGAAGCCTATCGGAGAGTTTC
>JBFZAQ010000194.1:0-23426 GCA_041308885.1 Candidatus Omnitrophota bacterium
GGCAGCATGGCGGCTCAGTAATTTGATTGCCGCGCCCAGACACAAGACCTGCTTAAAAGCAGGGTGGGGCGTAGTCAAAATAATATTACCCGCGGGCGCCAGCCTTTTTTTGAGACCGGCAAGAAATTCGGCGGCATCAGCGATATGCTCAATGACCGCGAGTAAAACGATGGTATTAAACAACTCGTCCCGCGGATAATCCGTAATAAAACGATGATTCGGGTAACTCCCCCGGGCGGCAGATACCGACTCTTCATCCGGATCAACTCCGCAATAGGAGCGGGCGGCGACAAATTCAGCCAAATACCCGACGCCGCAGCCGACGTCCAAAATTTGCCCGGTTAAGTATTGCCTAACCGCAGTTACCCTGCGGTTACGCACCCACTGGGAAAATAATCCGTTAGCCTGGTCCGGCATTATTGCTTCTCTTTATTCTTAATACAACTCTCAAGTTCCATCTTCTTCAAACGGTATTGCAGATCCTCAGACAACTTCCGGCTAACCGCCACCATGTCGGCAAGAAACGCCATAAGGATTGTCTGAAAACCCATACCCGATAAGATCGAAGCCAGAATCAAAGATTGAATATGACCGCGGGTATCCCCCAACCAAACATAAACCAGGTACCGCAGACCCAGCAATACCCCTAAAGAAAATAACACAACACCGATCAGCATAAAGAAACAAAACGGTTTATAGACGACAAAAATACGCACAATAGTGTCAATCGAACGGTAGACGTAGGACAACGGCCCTTTTGCCAACCGTGAAGCCCGTAAATTCTTATTGGTGCGCACAGGGACAGAGACGATGAGCATATTCTTTTGACCCGCCTGGATAAGGGTTTCCAGGGTATAGGTATACTTGCTAAAAACATTCAAATGCAAAGCCGCGTCTTTACTGATAGCCCGAAAACCGCTCGGGGCATCGGTGACGTCGGCGTTACTGACCATCCGCACAACCCGGCTTCCGGACTTTTGCAGCAGCTTCTTCAACGCAGAAAAATGCTCAATGGTATCGATCGGCCGCGCGCCGACTACAATATCCGCCTTGCGTTCAAGAATCGGCGCGACCAATTTCGGTATATCCCGAGCGTCATACTGGTTGTCAGCGTCGGTATTCACAATTACATCCGCGCCCAGCTTTAGACAGGCATCTAAACCTGCCGCGTAGGCCCGGGCAAGGCCGTAATTTTTATTAAAGCGCACGATATGATCGATCCCGCATTCCTGGGCTTGAGCCACTGTATTGTCCGTACTGCCGTCATCAATGAGTAACCATTCCACCTGGCTAAACCCATCGATTTGGCGCGGCAAGGCCTTTAAGGTTGCCCTAATAGTACCCGCTTCATTATAACAAGGAATTTGAATTATCAACTTACCGAGCTTATCCATGTCTTCGCCTCCCGACAGGTACTTTAGCCTGCTTAACCTCAATCTGCCGAATCAAGGCAAATAATTCCGTTAAATCGGAGATTTTCCACTTAAGCCTGTTCATAATCCGATAATTATCCTTATAAATACGTCCGATGAAAGATATGCCGGTAACCGACGCCGCCCGCAGGTCGCTGGCGGCGTCGCCGACAAAAACGGCTTCAGCGCGCTTAAGCGAAAAATCAGCTAAAATACGGGCAATGATCTCCTCTTTCGCCGAACTCGCCCCATAAATACCTTGAAAAAAACGGCTGATTTTCCGGCGGCTTAAAATCATTTTTAATTCCCTGTCCGGCGTTCCGGAAGCAATAAATAAGCTGTAATTACGATAATAATGTCTAAAAAATTCCTCTGCCCCGCCGACATACGGCGCTTTAAGAACCTCATCTAAAACCAGCGCGGAAAACCTCCGGCCCAACTCCGCTTCCTTAGCTTTGCTTAAGGGTAACCTGACGATATTATTATAGATATGACGAAATTTCTCAAAACGCGATATCCCCATATTATCCCGATGGTGCCGCACGATCGCTTCAATCTCATCGGGAAAAACGCGCTCAAAGAGCCGGCGAAAAGCCCGAGTTTTAATTTGCGCCGATTCTACGATCACCCCGTCAAAATCAAAGATTATCGCCTTAATCATCGCCGGCAGCGTGGTTAATCACATTCATCGCCGCTTCAATCTCCATTTGCCGGCGCGACTCCCGGGCATAAGAGCCGATATGCGGCGTCAAAACCAGATTATCCAACTGACACAGCCTGCCTGTATAAGGCTCTTGCCCAAACACATCCAGGGCCGCGCCGCGTAAATGCCGGCTTTGCAAAGATTCAAAAATGGCGTTTTCATCTACAAGCCCGCCGCGCGCGGTATTGATAAGCCAGCTACCCGGCTGCATTGTCTTCAACTGCCTAGCGCCGATGACCGGCTTACCGGATTCGGCGCCTGAACAATGCAGAGTAACAATATTCGCCCAGGCTAATAATTCATCTAAACTTAAGCGCAGACAGGGCGCGTCAGTTTTAACTTCCATAATATCGCAATAGGCCGGCTGCGCGCCGAAACCGCGCAATAGCTTGGCTACCTGCCGGCCGATCCTGCCGAATCCGATGATCCCCACATTCTTATCCTTCAGTAAAAAACCGGTCAGTTTATTCCAATTGCCCGCGCGGACCTGACGATCCATCTGCGAAGTCTGCCGCAATACATCCAACATAAGGCCAACAGTCAATTCGGCGACCGCGATAGTCGGCCCGGTCGGCGCCGTAAATACCTCGATTCCCAGCTGTTTGGCCGCCGCAAGGTCAACATTATCCAGGCCCACTCCGCAGCGGGAGATGATCCGCAGCTGCTTGGCCGATTCCAACACCCGGCGGCTCAAGCTTTCCGTTCCGGCGATCAGATACGACACCTCCTGCAGAAACCTCGCGATCTCTCCTTCTTCCAGCTTGCGGCCCAGAGGATTCAAAGCCACGCTAAAGCCCGATTCTTCTAACAGCTCTAACGGCTTACGATCATCCCGGGCGAAAGAAGACGTGGATACAAAAACTTTCTTCATTTTGCCTTCCGGTTAACGAGTTTATCATGCATCTCTTGCATACACAAAAGCAGCCCCTGGCCTAAATCAGTATAGTAATGCTTAACGTACTTCTTGCCGACCTTAGGGATAAAAGTGTACGGCGTCATCGTGTAGTGATCAACCGGATCGTCGGATTTTGGCGCGACATACTCCACGCCAACATCTTTTTTAAGAATCTCCTTAATCATGACGAATAGCTCGCCGACTTTGATCGGATAATGCCCGGTAAAAATTACATGCTCATTCGCAAATTCGGGTGATAAGATCTCGACGCTGGCCTCAGCCGCGTCAACGACATTAATATATTCGCGCATCTCGCTGCCATCGCCGGAATAAACAATCTTCCCATCCGACATTGCCTGGCTAAGAAACCGATACACGCTGTTGCGGCTGTCGGCGCGGGCGCCATAAAGTGTGCCATAACGCAAAATGGTATAATTCAGGCCATGCTGTTTCTGATACGCCTCAATATAATTCTCGCAGGCCGCCTTGCTGCAACGGTAGAAAGAACCCGAATTACTATAGACGTAAATAGTCGAGGCATACACAAACCGCTTAATCTTAGCTTGAGCCGAAGCCTGAAGTAAAATTGTATTCCCCAGAATATTATATTTGACTGTCTCCAGCGGCTTCAGGGATGCCTCGTGGATATCGGCAATACCGGCAAAATTATAAACAATATCCTTGCCTTGGACTGATTTACCGACTAATTTTTCATCCAAAATGTCACCCACAATCATCTGCTGGCCCGGATTAAGATAAGCGGACCCGCGGGTATCATAAATAGTCACAACATGGCCCTTTCTTGTCAAAGCATCAGCCACGTGGCTGCCCAGAAACCCCGATCCGCCGAAGATAATTATATTCATGAGGCTCTTTCCTCCTTCAAACGCCTAGTTATAAACGATATCCAATAAGCGCTGCGGGATATCGCTGTTAACATTTAAATTAAAGAAACTATAAATTATACGCTTGGCCTCCCGCGCATGTTCCTCGGGATCATATCCCCGTCCCATTATATCAACCGCCTGCCGATGCAATTGTCCGTAAGACGCGGCAGTCTGCACTAGGCTTGACTGCACCTGGGCAAGCGGGGACATATTAATCCATGCCGCCGATTTAATCTGGATTACGCAACAACCCAATGCCAAAGCTTCCACAGCCACGCCCGACTCACCCGCGATAACCACCCGGGCTGACGACAATAAATCAATGATCTTACCCTGCTGCACCTGAAACCCGAGGCCGGTAAGCTTAATTGACGCCGCTTGCATTACCGCTTCGGCATCTAAAAACGGATGGGCCTTAATCCAAACTTCAATACCCCCCAAACCCTGAAATGACTGGGATACAAAACGCAAGATGCTGGCGCTTTCGCCTAAGTTCATCGAGAGCGCGACCAACACGATGGGCCGCGATTTATTCTTCGGGATAACCGCGGATTTAAGATGATTGTAGCGGATGGCTTCGGCTGCCGCCAGCCGATCCGAGGCATACCCGCAGGATTGCATATACCCATAGGGGACCTGCCCGTTGCAAATAATCTTCTCCGGCAAGGGCAGCGCATAATTGCCGCGCTCGACAACTTCAGTCGAATAATGAAAATAATTCAGCAGCATACGCGAAACAGTAGCATGCTGGTATCCATAAAGCGGGACCTCTACTCCGACAGCATCCCGAGCGCTAATTAGGGCATTTTCCCACGCGTGGCCCTCAAAATAGTACAAACACGACCTCGCCTGCAAATCAGAAAACATCTGCTTAAACATGCTATAATAAAGGATGCCGCAATATCCGGTACATCCGGCAAATGACGAATACCATTCATCGGTAAATAATTTATAAAAATTATAATCGCCGAAGGTATGCCGGCGCCTAATCAACGGCTCAAGCTTACGAAAGCGAACGGAATAAAGCAGCATCCCGACGAGAGCGCGAAGATGCTGTCCCCGGGAAGCAAATTGTTCAAGAAAAAAAATAGCCTGCCCCTTGCGGTTAAAATCCCGGGCATAAAGTAAAGCGTCGGCAAACGTAATCGACTGATGTTGCACATACATCGCGATCCACACAACCTTCCGCCCGCCGGCAGCCAAGGCTTCCTGCAAAGGCCGGTAATATTGATTCTTGAACTCACCCCCCTTGGCGGCCTTCAAATCGATATGCGGATAATAAGTGATAATCATCTCCCGGACTCCGGATAGGCGCGCCAACCGCAACGGACCGGCGGCCCTCCTGATTCGGCGCATCTGCCCGACGCTTCGCGCCGATAAACGCAGCATAAGCAGGATATGCTTGAACCAATAAAAATGCTGCGTATTAAGCAATCGCTCAGAGACCCGCCAAGGCCTACCCGGTGACAAAGCAGCAAAGTTTAGTTTTTCCTGCCGGGCTAACTCCTGTACTGCGCGGCCAAGCCTAGTATTACGCAAACAGCAACATACACCGGCTATCCGCTCCCGGCGCAAAAAACGGGCAATGGCTTCCAACTGCACAAGGCTATTGAAAGAATCCGTCTTCTGAGAATTTTTTTCCGCGACAATACTGAACCACCACAACGTGGCGTGTTCATCAAGAGCAAATGCTTTAGTTAGACCTTGGCCGTTAGGCAGCGGGAGAGTAGAAAAATCGGCAACCCACTTAAGATAAGCGCCGCGCACAAAATCAGCCGCGCCGCCGACTAATTCGGTCGAATCGACGGCTATAAACTGGGCCCCGCGCTTAAGCGCCTGCGCCTTGAGCAGCCCTTCGGTGGCGACATCCGACACCAAAGGAAAACTATACAAGGAATCTGCTCGCGATATAGCCAAACCCCGAATAACTTTCAAACTAAGAGGAATATCATAAATCAATACAATCTTCATACCAACATTTACCTCAAGAAAAAAATCTCTGGCAATATTCCTGGGACAGCCGTTTAAAAACAGCATTACCCTGTTCATCAAAAATCTCAGCCTGCTTAATCAAATCGAAGGTCTCTTCCGGAAAGCGCGCGTAGAGGCTGAAAGTCCGCTGCAGGCCTAAAAGCTCAGATTTTAAGATAGTATCATACTTATAGTCCGCTCCGTCCAATAATTGCATAGTCGCAGCGTCTTGATCGAGATAGCCCCGGTCAACGCAATGCTGGCGCAAATACGTCCCGCGATAAGGAGTAAACAAATAGCAATTAATTGTCTTAGGCGCAAGGAGACGGTTAAATTTTATCGTATCAAAGATCAACTCCCGCGTCTCCCCGGGAAAACCAATAATGTTATTCACCGTGTAGGGAATACGGTACTTTTCCACGATCTTAAGCGAATTCAGCATTTCCTCATTGGAACAATGACGGTTCAAAGTCGACCTGCGGAAAGCTTCGTTGCCGTGTTCGATTCCAAATTGCATATCGGCGCAACCCATGTCTTTAAGAATCTTGATTTTTTCTTCCGTGACGGCTTCCGGCCGGCTCTGGCACCAAAAAGGAATGTTAATCTCATTTTTATACATTTGGGCCAATTCACGCAACACTCCCTCGCGTATGCTCAAGAAGGCCTCGGCGTTAAAATTGATATAATCCGGCTTATATTTATCCACCAGATGTTTCATCTCGGCGATCAGCCGAGAATTTGATTTTTGGCGAAAGTAAGGCTCTCCGGTTTCCTGCTGCATAAATTTGCGGATTGCCGGGGCTTCGCAATAAGTGCAATCATAGGGACAACCGCGCTGCACTTCAACATGAAGCATCCGGTAGAGCCGGCCTTGCATTGGCCGGCACATCCGCAGCGGTTCAAAAATATCAAAATCGATAAAAGGGAGCGCATCAAGCTTAACCGGTGAACGCAAATTATTTTTAATAATGCTGCCGTCTTCCGCCTTAACCCAAAGATTAAGAATATGGGTATGGTCTTTACCGGCGGCCAGCGCCGCGCACAGCTCTCCGATTGCTTCTTCGCCCTCACCCAAACAGAGCATATCGATAGCCGGATCCTTAAGCAGCTGCTCCGCATAGAAATTGACAAAAACACCGCCGGCGATAACGGGTATATCCTGCCGTTTTACCGCCCGCAATAAAGCTAAGCCTAATTTATAGGTGTCCTCGACCAGGCTAATCCCGATTAAATCCGGCTGAAAATCGCTAATCAGCCTATTCAAATCGGCATAGATGTCTGTCGGCTTAAAATTAAGCCCGCCGGACTGCAGGGAAAAAGGCTTAATCTGCAAAAGCTCAACTTTCTTCTCCTCAAAGCTTCTTTCTTCCGTCCGGTAACAGGTAGTGTCAAAAAGCGCTACTTCCACGCCCCCGCGCTTTAAACAAGCCGACAACATGGAGACATGCAGCGGCAAGAGTGTTGCCATCATCGTATTCGGATAGACCAGGAGGACTTTGAACTTTTTCTTCATCTCTTCAGTAACGCTTCCGGAGCAAACTTACAAATCTTATACATCCGCACGTAAGGAATACTGCGGCCAAAAAACGCAAAAAAACGCTCCATGGCCGGCCACTTCCTAAAAATAATCTCCAAAAGGTGACTGCGGCGAAATTCGGTGGTAAATTCGTAGTTTGACTGCGCCTGCAAATTAAGCCCGAATGAACGGGCCATCTCCAAAATTTCTTTATCCGTCCTGCGGTACCCATGATGCTTGGTAACAAAAGCCGGGAGTTTCCCGGTAGTCAGAAATTTAAGCCAACGCGAAGCTGCGCGCTCAAGCTTTTGTACCCCGTGCTGGAGAAAATAAGATAAATAGTTGTCCGGCGAACTGGCGGCGTCCAGATACAGACAGCCTCCGTCTTTCAGGCTGCAAGCCACATTGCTAAAAAAAACCTTTAACTCAGCGTTGTTGAACAGATAGATCAGGGCCAAGCAGATTACCGCATCGTATTTTTTAGCTAACGGCGATTTAAGAATATCTTGCTCGATGAAATCAAACCCCGGAAACAATTCTTTAGTCCGCGCCGCCGCTTCAAAGGTCTTAATATCCGAACAGGTAATCCGATACCCCTGTTCGATAAGATATAGTTCATTAGCGCAGCGCCCGCTGGCCACGGAAACAATATCCCAGCGCTTATCCAAATGCTTTTCTAAAAAATCATTATAAGATTCCAGCCGCCCAAAATGATAACCATAAAAGTATTTCCGGAAAAATTCCTCTTTGCTGCGATAGGCTTCATCACGGCGGTATCCCCCCATCGTCTTCGCGTACATATCAAAACCCTTATCGATCGGCAGTGTTTTTTGCCCGCGGGCATTGCAATCCAGGCTATATTTATACCAATTACGCATAAGTTTTGCCTACTCGTCCCAATCTTTATAACTATCGGAATAAGTTGTATTCGGGGTTAGAATCGCTCCCCAGAATCCCTCAAAATCGGTCCGCTTCCAAAACCACGACAACAGCCGGCTGACAAAAATGATGCCAACCGGATATTGATAATTAATCTTGCTATAAGCGACCTCCCAGCCCGCGTGAAGAAACAAGAGGCTCCAATCCTGCGGGCTAAGCTCGAAGATATGCTCATCCTCAGCGCAGACCATGCGCTGCTTACGTCCCCGAATCGTATGTAAACCCACGCGGCTGGCCGATACATAAGGCACGGTAAGGACGATTTTTTTGCAACTGAACTTTTTGGACAGCCGGCGGAGAAAAAAAGCCGGGTTATGCAAATGCTCCAGCATCTCAAAGGTGGTAAACAAATTTACCTGTTGAGAACCTAAATCCAAATCCTCGGCCCGGCAAAGAATCGCTTTTAGGCCGCGCTGCCGGATCTTCTCGATCGCCCGGGAATCCAGATTGACGCTGACAGTATCGATATCAAACTTGCCTTTGGTCAATTCTAAGAGATACTTCATATGCGTCCCGGCAGAATCTCCGATATCCACCACTGTCAATCTCTTGCGCGTCCCAAAGTCCTCAAGGGCCCTTAACATAAGGGCGCACTGAAAAGCCTGCAAGGACCGCCATTTCAACTCGAAATAGCGGTTAAAGTTCATTTTAGTGCTTTCCTCTTGCGTGGATATATCCGGAATAATCGAACGCAGCCGAGCGATAAGTTCAGTCGCGCCTTGCGCGGATATGGCCAGATTAATCGACCAAATACTCAAGCGCTGCTTAACCTCATCGGCATCAATACGCAGCAGCCGGACCAGCGCTTTGAGAAAAAACTTAAGTATAATATTCATCTCTTCTTCCAGAATGGAATAAACCGGCGGCAGAATTCTTGCATCGCCGGCATACTGCCGATAGTTACCCGAATGTAATCTTGAAGAAACGACTGTTGAAATCCCCCCGCTACCAGGATCTTGCGCTCGGCCAATTGCCGCGAAATTTGGCCGGCTGCGAATCCGCAGTCAATCAGGATAAAATTGGCGTGGCCGCAGCGATAAGCGATATCTGCGCCGCGCAGGCGTTTCAAAGTATACTCCTTAGCCGCCTTAAAATCAGCCAGCATTTTGCGCAGGACCTGCGGAGACTTCAGCAATTCCCGCGCGAACAAAATAGCAATGCCGTTGACATCAAATGTCGGCTTTACTTTAACCAAAGCCTCGATGATCGAAGGATGCGCGGCGGCAAATCCCAGGCGCAATGCGGCCATACCGCACAGCTTGGAAAAAGTCCTGAGCACAAGCAAGTTAGGATGATACTTGACCTGCCGGATAACCGAACCCGGATAATAATAAAAATATGCTTCATCAACCGCCAATAAAACACCCTTGGCCCGCGCCCGCTTAATCATAGCCATAAGTTGCGGCGCGGGAATAACGCTGCCGGTAGGATTATGGGGATTGACCACTACCGCCAGTTTGATTTGCGAAGTAATCGCTTGCATGAACCGCCTAAAGGGAAAAGAAAAATCCCGCTCATATTCGATAGCAATAATCCGGCCATTCTGCATGCGGCTATACACCGGATACATGGCAAAGGTCGGGTCGGTAACCAGGACTTTATCGCCGGCTGATATATAGGCGTCAAAAATATACTTAATCGCGGCATCCGAACCGTTAGTCAAACAGATATTAGCGGCCGAGAGTTTGTTCGCCCGAGCTAAATGGTCCTGTAATAAGCGATATTGCGGGTACATCGCAATATACTCCGGCCGGGCTTGTTTTAAGACCCTGCGGACAAATCCTTGCGGCAAGCCGGCAGGATTTTCATTCATATCTAAACGCAGGAATTCTTCGCGGGGATACTTCTCGAAACCGGTTCTGACAAGACCACCTAAATGTTTTTTTATCTCTGGCTTCATTTTTATCCCGGCCCGGGAGCAGCTAATTTTTCTATCTGGGCAGTCCTCCAAGGACACCCGTCGCAGGCCTTAACCATATGCGACTGCCCGCATTGATGCAACTCTCGAATATGGCTAACCCGCAAATCATGCCAATACTCGCGCACACTTTTTTCCCGGACATTGCCCAAAGTAAAAAGATCATCATCATCGTTATTGCAGGGATGAATCGTGCCATCCCATTCAATGGTCATCCTCTGCCAGAGCTGCGGACAACCCCAGGCATAGATAATTCCTTTTTTTCTGGTTTTGCCTTCCTTGAAATCGATCGCCGCCACCTCATCAACCCGCTTTGCCCAGAACTCCCGGTAGGCAGCGAGATCAAAATTCGGTAAGCGCACCGTCTGCACGCGCACGCGGGGATATAAAACCAAGGCCTCGTTACGGGCTTGCATAAGATACGCTATATTATCGGTTACTTTGGCGAAATCCGCTCCAACCCGTTCCCGGTTAAAAAATTCCGGGTCAATTCCGTCAACGGAAACGGAGATCCGATCCAGCCCGGACGCAATCAGTTCTTTCGCGACAGGCCTGCTAAGAAGCGTGCCATTGGTATTAAAATAAATATCCAATACCCCTTTTTCCTTGGCATAGGCGATCATTTCAAAGATCTGCGGATGCAATAACGGTTCCCCGCGGTAGCTTAGCTTCACGCCCCATAAATTATGCCGGGCCCCCTCATCAATAATACGCTTAAAAAGTTGGATATCCATATCCCCGATTTTGCTTCTCGGCAAAACCGGAAGCTTATCGCAATAAGTACAGCGCAAATTGCACCTGCTGGTGATCTCGATATCCAGATGCAAAGGGAAATCGCGCACAATAAATGCCTGAGGCAACTCCATCCAGGCGCGGCGGTACCGGCGATACTCGCCGCCCCGATCCGGATCCGCGGCAGCATGGTTAAGAGAATAAAAATTCGCGTTAGGGGTTATGTTTACCATTCTTTGCGTATGGAGTTTGAGATTCCGAAAAACCATGTAATTTTAGCCAATACTCGACCTGAGGGATCTGCCAGGAAAAATCAACATCCAATCCGCCCCACTGCTTAAGGGGATAAATCCTCCTGCCCATCCACCGCTGGGGAAGGCAGCCCTGATCGATCTCATCCAGACAGCGCGGCCGCACCACCGAGAGACAGACATCGGCAAAATATACCGCGCCCTGGGCGTCCCGGTTGCAATTTATCTTCATATCCACGGGATAATTTTCAAAAGGGATAAAAGGCTCGAGCAGGCCGCCGGAGCCGATCCTGCGCGCCCGGACCGGGGAATACATATTATATTCGGAAACGGTAACCGCTGAGTCATAATCCGGATGCTCGCGCAATACCCGGATCCCTTCATCGATCTGCCGCGCTAAGAGACAGGGCCCGTTACAATGCAAAAGGACCATCTGCTCCACCGGCTTATTCAGTTCATCGCGGATATGCCGGTAGCCATGCACAAAGGCATCTTCGCCCAGCGCTTCTTTAGTGCATAATCGAGCGGGCCGATCGATAATAAATGCCCCTAAATCCCGGGATATGGATTTGATTCTCGGCGAATCAGTCGAGACATAGACCTCATCGACCAGCCGGGAATTCATAGCCGCCAGGAGCGGATTCTCCATAAGCGGCCTCCCCAGCACCGGATAAAAGTTCTTGCCCGGAAAACCAACGCTGCCTTCCCTGCCTAATAATAATGCCGCAATCATACAATCCCCCGGATTAACTGTTTTATCCCGGCCTTATCGATCCCGAATACGCCCGGGAAAAAATATCCGATGGCCGCCGCCACCGCCGTATAGGCTATCCCCGATATCACGAAGCTGACGATGAAATTATAGTGGCCGCGCGACAGGCGGTCCACAGCCGCTGCGATCACCCAGGCCGCCGCAAAAAGACAAAAGATAGTCGTAAATTGATTACGCAGATACCCGCCATAATTCAACTTTAGCAGCTTAGCGATAAAATAAAACTGCACATTGACATCGACGACATTGATCAAAACCATTTTTACCGCCAGGCCGCATGCGCCGGCGTTTAAGCCCCACATCGATTTCGGCGCGATGAGAAAATAGGTCAACGGCAATCCCGCGATAAGAAAAATAATCGCCAGGCCGCTGTATAATTTAGTCTTTCCGGTAGCATAAAAAACCGAACCGTTGAGCTGGCCATAAACCTGATGAATAGGATAAAAAGCCATGATCGTAGCGGCCAACACCGCAGAATTATACCCCGCGCCCCCCAAGATCAAGACAATCTTCTGCGCCTGAGCGGCGGCAAAACAAGCAAAATAGGCGGTCACCGCAAAAAGCAACGAAGCGTAATTGCGGAATAAAGCGGCGATGCGGGGAGTATTTTGCTCGTGATGGGCGATAGAGAACTCGCGCATGATTAAAGGAGTAAAAGCCCCCGTAAATAAAAAACATAAAGCGCCAATCTGATAAGAAAGACTGTATAAGCCCTGCTCCAGGCTCCCCCCCACAATTTGCAGGAGCCAGCGATCAAACAAACCCACGGCCAGGACGAAAAAAGAATATAAAAAAAGCGGATGGCTGTACTGATAAAACTCCCCGGCATAGAGCCTGATCTGAGAGAGCCGTAATTTCCACCCCTGCTTTAAGGCATAGCCGTGGCTGGACATGATCCCCAAACAAACTATCACCCAAAGCGACAATACCAGATAATGGTAAACAAATAAGGCGCCTAAATTCAGCCGGCCCAGGAAATAAATGGCGCAAATCAGTCCCGCAGCAAAAAATTTTTGCGCTACGCGGCCGACTTCCGAGGGGACAGTCAGGCCCCGGGCATCAGTCATGGAATTGCAGACTTGATTCACCCAGGCTAAAATGGCAAAGACCATGGCCGCTAAGACATAAATCACTCTCTGGCCCGGCCACAAAAAAAGGTTTAACCCGCTTAATAGCGCCACCGCCACAAAACCCAATATTACCAACGCAACAATCCCGATAAAATAGAGATAAAAAGAAACCAATCCGGATTCATCATGCCGCGAAGATAACTTAGTATAAAAGCAAGTCGAAGTCCCGGAATCCAGAAAGCCGGTGATTTGCGTAAAAAAATTAGCGAGAAAATTAAAGTTACCGTAGGCCACCGGACCCAGGCCGCGCGGTATTATTGCTTGGGTCAAAGCCCCGATAAAAAACGAAATCGTATTCGCCACCATCTTATAAGCATACCTCTTATGCAGCGAATCCTGTCTCATAACGGGGATCCCTTCAAGTACTCGGCGAGGATCTGCCAAAATGGTAAATCCGGCGAACCGTCTTTCTTAATGTAGTCATTCTGATATCGCCGGTAGGCTTGCTCGTCTACCGACATCTCAGCTTTCCAGTCAATTTGCCGGGGGCGATTCAAATTATGCATTTTCTTATGAAAGAAATCCGCCAGCCAAGCTACTGACGGCTCCTCCAACAGCGCTGTATCCAGTTTATCGGTAGTCATAAAAATAATCGGCTTGCGATACAATACGGCAAAATTAACGGCCGTGCTGTGATGCATTAAGACAAACGCGCAATCCCGGACCAGCCGGGCGGTTTGGCCGCGGACCACCGGAAATTGATTGAAACAATCGGGATGGGCGCCGTAATCTGAGCGCGGATGGGCCGCGATAACAATACGCACCCGGTATTCTCTCTGTAAATATTCGAAAAAATTACGCAGCAGTGGATAGTACTCTTCGGGAGTAACTGCGGGAGCCTGCCCGGCGTTAATAAAATCCGGATGGTAAGGCAGATACTCATCCAGAAAGACGCCCAGGGCAGCATCCGGAGCAAGCGGCTTATCCTTCAACGCCAGGTGAATATCATAATCCAGGCTATGGGTCCAGAGTACCCGGCTTTTTCGGCTGACATTAAATCCGCTGGAACGGTAGTCCTGCCCGCAACCTAGGATGATATCCGGCGAACGGTAAAACCACGGATTAAGCAGCCAAAAATCCCTGATCCTGCGCATCAGCTTTTTGACCGATATATTTCTCACCTTAGACGCAAAGATGTCCGCGCGAGTCAAGCTGCGCGGCAGGGCAAAACCATGTATACAATAAGGAATCTTGGCTTTAGTCATTGCCCGGTACAAATTACGCGAATTTAAGTTAAAATGGACCAAACAAACGACAAAGCCGGTTTCCCCCAACCCGCGCAAAGCCTCTAACGCAGAATACTCATCTCTAAATACAGTAAGATTATGGCAAACAACAGGGTCAATAGGCAATATGCGCCGGTACTCCTCACTAGTCAGAAAATATGTGCAGTCCCACACCTCGACCTGGAAACCCTGGTCTTCCAGGATCCTTATCCCAAACCGCTCATAATCGCGGCGGTTAAAATAAGCCTCCAGCAAAAATACAATTTTTTTTATCTTAGCCATCGCAAAATTTGATCGTTACTTATCATCGTAACCGTCGTGATTGACAGTGTGGCGCAGGCGCCAGGCCCCGTTGACTTTGGCCCATAAATGCGGCGAGCGGAATTCATCGCATAATTCCAGAAACCGTTGCGGCTGCATACCGATATATTTCATAATCTCCTCAAAATAGCGATCCGGAAATTCACCGTCAAAACGCTTAACCAGCGCCGCCCCTTCTTCCCGGGTCAAATGCTTATTGCGAATCTCCTGGGAGGCCTCATAAGTTGCCCGGCCGATACCGAACTTAATGAAAGTCGTGTAATAATGAAAATCATCGATCTTATCATCAATGCTGTTATATTTGCTGTATGAACCCTGGGTGCGAAACGGCCGGGCCTTAAAGCCGCAGTTCTCAACCGCATAATAATAAACTTCCTGGGGAGTCCATTTCAGATAATATCCTAAGTAATGGACTTCGATTTTGGACTTTTCCAGCTCGCGGTAATCAGCCGGTAAATACGGCATCAAATCCGCCAAGGTCAGGTTATGCTCATCTTGCAGCTGCCGGATAGATACCCCTCCCAGGCTGGCCTCGCCTAAGTTGCTTAAGGTGTAATACGACTTATCGCGCAGCGACGTGGCATTATCCGCCACCGGATTACCGTATTCGGCCTCGTTTTCTCCGTACATAATCAGGGGGACATCCAACTGCATGGCAATCTTAGGGGCAATATTCTTCTGGCCGAGAATGAAAGTTTGGAACGGATGCAGAAGGTTCTCAATAGACAAACGGGTCAAGAGCTTCATCACTCTGCCGTTTTGATTAAAACTTATGTTATCGAATCCGCCGATCTCAATCCAATTCCGGAAATTCTTATACCCATAATCCGTATACATGATCGGCGGCCAGGTAACGGTCAAAGGATGCATCCCGTATTTATATTTTAAGGCGTGGGCCGCATATGCGCTGTCTTTGCCGCCGCTGCCCGGGACGATCACATCGTAACGGCCGTCATTACGCCGATACTTATCCAAAAGTTCCAGCAATTCTTCCTCGCGCCTTTTCCAATCAATCTCTAATTTAGTCTCGGCATAGCGGCAAGCATCACAAACATTTTGGGCATCAAAGTGGATCGCCCGGTGCTTATGGGTCTTGGTATGCTTAAACTCGATACTGGAAGTCGGATATTGGTTGGAGGTAACGCACTTGGCGCAAAACAAGACTTCCGGCGGTAATCCGTATTTCGCTTCCCAACTCGGCTTCATCTGATTCGCTCTCCTTTAAAGACCGATAAACCCTAACTCTGGCGAAAACCCCGGAACTGGGCGTCCTTTTCCAGATACAGCTTACGCGCCTGGCCGATTACTGCCTCTATCTTCTTCTGAAAATAGTTGCGAATCAACGCCGCATTCGCCTCATAGAGGGCCCGATGAAATTCATCATCGCTCAAATCCGTGAAGTTAACCGCCAGTAAATCCGAATTAACGTGCTTGCGCTCATAAAAATCCTCGCAGTCCTTGACTAACCCGCGGGAAATCGCCTCATAGTATAACGGGCATCCGGGATAGGGGGTTACCGGCCGAATAGTCCGCAGCTGCGCCCCATCGTCATACCGCAAAAGAAAATCAACGCCTTTACGCAAGGTCTCTAAATTATCGCCGATATTACCGAAGATAATATTGAATCCCGGGCTGATACCGGCTTGCAAAGTCGCTTCAATGCCCTTAACGATCAACTGTGTAGTCAGGCCTTTTTTCATAGCCTGAAGGACTTCGTCATCCATGGCCTCGATGCCGTAGTTAATAAAAGCGCACCCGGATCTTTTCATCAGCGCTAAGACATCCGGCGCTGCATAGTTCAGCCGGCCGTTACAATCCCATTTTATATTCAGCCCCGTTTTGAGGAAGGCCTCACATAGGCTGATGGTGCGCTCCTTAGACGACATCAACAATTCATCTCCAAACGCAATATAGGTAATCCCATACTCGCGCTGCAAAAAACGGATCTCCTCGATAATGCCGGCATTACTGCGGGGCCTAAACCCCGTATCCAGCCGATAGCAAAAGGTGCATTCAAAGGTACATCCCCGGCCGGAAAGCAACGGCAATACAAAATCGCGCTGGCTGACGTGCGGCATACGCAGCAAACGATAATAATCTATGGGAAACAACTCATAAGCCGGAAACGGCAGGCTGTCGATATCGCTGATCAGCGCACGGCGCTGGTTAACCTTGACCTGATCTGCTTCCCGAAAAGCAATTCCCCGGACCGGGCCTAAAGGCCGCTTTCCGGCCAAGGCATCCAAGAGCTCCACGACTGTAATCTCGCCCTCGCCGATTACCGCCGCGTCGGCGCCGGTCTTACGCAAAAAAAACTCCGGCTCCGGAGACGGGCCGTGGCCGCCGATAACGTAAAAAGGCCGGCGCTTAGACTGATTAACGGCTTGGGAGATCTTCAACAATTTGCGATATTGATAGTACCCCGCGATTACGCTGACTCCGACGACGTCAAAATGATTTTTATCCAGATAATGCGTCAAGTGCTCATCCGGATAGTGCTCTTGATCCTGTGAATATATCGCCACCTCATGCCCCGAGCGAGTCAGCACCGCGGCGATATAAGCCAAGCCTTGGGGAAACCAATGAATATACGAATCGTTATCATAAACCACCAATAAAACCCGCATCAGTCCTCGGCCCCTGTCCCGGCAACGGTATGCCGTAATTTCCATTCCTGGCCTACTTTCTTCCAGAGATGCGGCGAGCGCCAACTGTCGATAACCTGCCAAAAATAATCCTCGGTTATACCACAATACTCCAAAAAAATTTTAAAATTGCGCGCGGGAAATTCACCGTCATACTTGGCGACCAAATTTACTCCTTCGGCGCGCGTCAGGTGGCGGTCGCGGATCTCATGGGCGGAATCCGAGGTGGCCCGGCCTAAGCCAAATTTAATGTACGCCAGATAATAGTGATAGCCATCGATTTTGTCGTCCAGGGATGCGTACTTGGAATACGTGCCTTCACTGCGAATGGGATTGGCCGTAAAACCGGTATGCTCAACGGCATAATAATAATTCTCCTGGGGAACCCATTTCTTATAATACCCGTAAAAATGAATCTCAGTGTGATTATTTTCTAATTCCCTCACCGGAGGAGCCAGATAAGGCAAAAGGTCCGCCCGATTAACCCCGTAAGCGGTCAAATCTTCCGGGGCCAGGCCGGAGAAATAATGCTTAGCATGGTCGGTGCGATAATCCCGGCAAGGCTTAAAGGCATTCTTCATATCCCCGCCGTATTCGACTTCGCCGTTTTCACCGTACATTATCAACGGGACATTATATTTAACCGCCATCTGCAAAGGGAAATTTGTCTGGCCGTAAATAAACGGCTGAAAGGGGTCGCCGAGAATATCAAAGGCCAGCTTGGTAAGCTTGCGGTGAATAATTCCGTTGGGCGTCCCCAAAATATTATCCAACCCTCCAACCTGGATCAAATTCTGAAAATTCTTAAATCCGATATCCGTATAAAGGTGCGGCGACCAAGTAACGGTTAAAACGTTCATCCCGTATTTAACCTTCAGGTCATGGGCCACAAACGCGCTATCCTTACCCCCGCTTACCGGCACTATCACTTCATAACCGCCATCCGAGCGCTTATATCGTTTCAGCAGCTGGCGCAACTCTTCTTCGCGCTTGGCCCAATCCACCCGGGTATACTTATATTCGGCGTACCGGCAAGCCGAACACACGCCTTCCTCATCAAGCGTAATTCGCGGACGCTGATTGGAAATAGTGCATCTGGCGCAAAATTGCACTTTCTCCGGCAGATTATATTTCTTAAGCAGATTCTTGTTTTCCACCACGCTTAACTCCTTAAGTTCGCGCCCTCGAAGAACGTCCGGTAAATCTCCAAGCCGATCTCCGCGCTTTTCTCGGGATGAAACTGCGAAGCAAACACATTCCCCGATTTAAGGCTGGAACAATAATCAATCCCGCCGTATTCGCTCACCGATAAAACTACCCCGGCATCATCCGGCCGGCAAAAAAACGAATGCACAAAATACATGTATTCGCCGTCAGTGACTCTCTCCAAGGCCGAGCCGTTCCAGCAATCGCCCCGGCCTAAGGGCTGCCGGCGGATCTGATTCCATCCGACTTGGGGAACCTTGACCGCAGCCTGCGTTTTTAAATCAACCGCCGGAAAACGGCACACCTTGCCGCTGATAACCCCCAGCCCCGGGTAGGTTCCAAATTCTTCGCTTTCGGTAAATAATAGCTGCATCCCCAGGCAAATACCCATGAACGGTCTCCCGCCGCGGATATAATCCAAAATTGGCTGAATAAACCCCAGCTCATCAAGATTATGCATAGCTTGGCCAAATGCCCCGACACCCGGCAATATAATCGCGGCAGCGCAAGGAATATCGTCTTTATCCGCGGTGATCTCGGCCTGCACGCCGATATGCAAACAGGCCTGCTTAACGCTAAAGAGATTACCCATCCCGTAATCAATAATCGCCACCCGGCCGCATTGACTACGCATTAACTACCTCGGGCTTATTATAATACCGACAGGCAATGCCCCGGCTAAGCAAATATTCCTTTACCCGCCCGACACCGGCTCCCTGAATGCGGGAATTGGAGCGCCCGCTCTGCAAATATTCGATATTCCCCTCTGCGCTGAAATGCTCCGGATTAAGGTCTTGGGCCGGCCTCTGCTTAAGATAATCGTAATGTAACACCGAAGCCAGGCTTACCGCATCAGCTTGACCTTGGGTTATGACTTGCGCCACATGTGCGGGGTTGCCGGCGCCGCCGCAGGCAATAACCGGGATAGAAACCGCCTCAGAGACTTGCCGAGTCAACTCAATATCGTAACCTAACCCCGTCCCTTCCCGGTCTACCGACACCAGTAATATCTCCCCCGCGCCCAATGCGCAAACAGTTTTAGCCCAATCCATGACCGGCTTTCCGGTATATTCCCGGCCGTTGTCGGTATAAACAAAATACCCGCCGTCGGGATGCTTGATCGCCTCAATCGAAATGACGATGGTCGAGGACCCGAATTTAACCGCTGCCTCTTTAATAATATCCGGATTCTTGACCGCCGCCGTGTTCAACGCCACCTTATCCGCCCCGGCGCGCAAGACATCGCGGATATCCTTGAGGGTCCGGATACCGCCGCCTACCGTCAAGGGAATGAATATATCCTTGGCCGTGCGAATAATAATATCGGCAAGGCTGTTGCGATTATAGAGGCTGGCGACTACATCGACATAAATAAGCTCATCGGCCCCGGTCTCGTAGTAGTGCCTAGCAAACTGCTCCGGCTTGCCTAAAACCCGCAAGCCCTCCAAGTGAATCCCCTTAACCAAATTCGGCCCCTTAATATCCATCCGGGCAATTACCCGGATATGCTTAGGCATTCTTCGACCCCCGGCGCGCCGCCAGAAACTGCGCGAATTCAAAATCCAGCAAAGTATCAATATCTACCGACCGCTTTGCCGGCATAATGTAGGCGTAGGTCGCCGGCCCGAAAAAACTTTTTTGGCGATGAAGATACGCGGCATTAGCCGCGTATACCGCGCCATTGATCCGGTAGGCCGCGGGTAAATCCTGGCGATTCCCAGTCAGATTAACAGCTGGGAACAGGTTACCAACCCTCCCCGCCGGTTTTAAAACCTGGAATAAAAAAGGATGATGCTCCGCCGGCGTAACCGAAACCACAGCTTTAGCTCTGCTTTTAAACAACATCTCGATAGCCGCATCAATATCCGCGGCTGTGCGCAGCGGCGTAGTCGCTTGCAAAAGAAGAATAATATCATAATCCTCGCCATTATGCCTGAGAAATTTTAAAGCATGAAAAATAACATCCATCATTTTCGCCCCCGGGCCGGATAATTTGCGCGGCCGGATAAAGGGAGCCCGCGCGCCCGCTGCCTCGGCTATCCGGGCAATCGCGGCTGAATCAGTACTGACGACTACCGCGTCACAATATTTACTTGCCCGCGCCTGGGCAATCGCCCGACATATCAACGGCCTGCCCCGGAACAAGCGGATGTTCTTTCCCGGTAAGCCTCGCGACCCGCTGCGGGCCGGGATAACCGCCAAAATTCTTTTTTGCTTAAACATAGCAGTTAATGTAAATCATAAAAGGACTTCTTCAATCCTTTAAATTGCGTAATTTGCGATCGCAATATCTTGACTATCCGCGGCGCGGTATCGCCTCTCCCGTAGGGATTAGCCGCCGCGCGGCAGATTTTTGCAAACTGCGGACTTAAGGCTCGACGGATAGAGCGCGCGATATCCGATTTATTCGCCCGGCAATCAATGACGGTAGCCGCTTGAATCCGCCCTTTCTGGCGATCGCCGATATTCACGGTCGGCTTATGGAAAGACGGCGCTTCGATAAGGCCGCTCGAAGAATTACCCGCGACTAAACAAGACTCCCTTAATGCCGTAAGATACATCCTTTGCCCCAGGGACTCAAATACGACCGCGCGCCGCGGGTGAGACCGGACATAAGCTGCGGTCAAGGCCCGGATTTGTTTGTTCCCCTGATCGGCGTTAGGCTGAGTAAAAATAACCTTTAAATCACTAAACTCATCAAGCGCCTTAAGCAATTCTTTAAACTGCGATCCTGCGGTATTGGTCTCCAGAGTTACCGGATGATATGTCGCCAGCACAACCGGCCCGCTCAACGAGATACCTGATACTTGCTCTAAATCCTGCCGCGATGCCAACTGCATCTGCTTAATATTATCTAAGCCTAACGCCCCTACGGTAAATACCCGGCTGGGCGACTCGCCCAATTGGATAACGCGACTACGATACTCCTCGGTCGAAGTAAAATGCAAATAGCTCATTTTAGTTATGGCATGACGCCAAGAGTCATCCATTGCCCCTTCGGTTAATTCACCTCCGTATAAATGCGCAATCGGAACCTTATGCACAAAAGCGGCTACGGCCGCGGCAAAGATCTCAAAACGATCTCCTAAAACCACGACCATATCCGGCCGCATACCCCGGAGAACCGCGCTAAACCCGCTAACCGCTTGCGCGATCGCCCGGCATACCGCCTGATCAGTATCCTCCTTAAGCCGCAGAGGCACCTTGGCGTCAATCCCAAATCCGTCTTGAATAATTTCCCGGCTAGTACCCCCAAACCGCTCGGATAAATGCGCCCCGGTAACGGCCAGCCGTAAACGTAAAATACTATCCTGCTTAAGCCGCTTTAATAGCGGATACAACAACCCGTAATCCGCCCGCGATCCGGTTACCACGCAGAGATTTTTTTTCATAATCTGATCAAGGCATCCGGGGGATAGTACCTTTTAGCCCTCCGGCCAATAACGCGGTTTAATTGAAACGGATCCAGCCCGCTGCCCGGCCGTTTCAAAGCAAGATTATCCTTAGTAAATTTTTCGCCTTTACAAATAGCGATTGCCGCAACAATACTCTTACGCACGCTCTTCCTATTGCGCATCTCTCTCGGAGAAGGCCTCTTAATACCCGTTCCCAGAGCTACCTCAATATTGCGGATCGCTCTCACCATCTGCCCCAACTCCGACGGGGTAATGCTGGCTTTTTGGTCCGGGCCGGGCAGGCTTTTATCCAAAGTAAAATGTTTCTCAATGACCTCGGCCCCCAGGGCCACTGCCGCAATGGCGGCTTCAAAGCCCAAAGTGTGATCAGAGTAACCGACCCGGATGCCAAAACGCTGCCGAATAGTATGCACGGCCCGTAAATTAGCATCCCGGAATTCAGTCGGATACTCACTATGGCTGTGCATAACGGTTATCGCCGACTTCGGCGTGCCGGCGGCCATCAATACCGACAAAGCCCGGGCAATCTCAAGGGTATCGGCCATTCCGGTGGATAAAATAATCTTTTTCCGCAGCGACCCGGCTAAATGCAAGAGCCGCCGGTTAGTAATCTCGCCGGAAGGAATTTTAATCATCGCTAGACCCAGATCCCGTAACATACCCAGACTCGCCTCATCGAACGGCGTAGACAAAAAAATAATCCCCCGTCTCTGACAGCAGCGAATCAGCTTTTTATGGGCCGGCAAATCCAGCCGCAGCTTCTGCAGCATCTTAAGCTGCGTCATTTTCCCCTGGTAAGCGTCTTTCTGATATCCGGCCAGCCCGGCATGGCGCGTAACCAGGGCCTCCGGAACAAATGTCTGAAATTTAATAGCATCTGCCCCGGCCGCCGCAGCAACTTTGACCATCCGCTCGGCAACGGCCAGCGAACCATTATGATTCACTCCCGCTTCGGCTATGATAAAAACCTTATCCCGCATACTTAAGCCTTCAGCCGCCTACAGGGATTCCCGCCGACAATTTGATTGTCCGGCAGATCCCGAAGCACAACACTTCCTGCCCCGACCATGCAACGGCTGCCTATGCGCACGCCTTGAAGCACGCAGGCCCCGCTGCCGATATGGGTATGCCCACCGACCGTAACGCCTCCGGACAACACCGCCCCCGGGGCAATATGCGCAAAATCACCGATCCGGCAATCATGATTAATGATCGCCCCGCTATTCACAATAACCTGATCACCGACTAGTGAATCCGGGTTAATGATCGCCCCCTCGGCTACAAAGACCCCTGAGCCTAGCCGCGCGTATCGCGAGACAATCGCGCCGGGGTGAATGATCCGGGGAAAAGAAAAACCCAGTTTCTCGGCCCGGCGAAAGAGCCGCTTGCGCAAAGCTGTATTACCGACACTGCCGGCGGTGATAAAAGCCAAACTTATCCCCTTACGCAAAAGCAGGCCTAAACACCGGTCATCAGATATTATCGG
>JBFZAQ010000195.1:0-4281 GCA_041308885.1 Candidatus Omnitrophota bacterium
ACGATTATCCCAGGAAAATCCTGGCGTATAAGACGCCTAAACAAGTAGCTGCTGAGTGCATGCAAAGTAGCACCTTTGATCGAGAAATTAAAATTTGTCGCAATTAGAGTTGCAATTCGCCACGAGCATCCGTGTAACTCTAATAAATTGACAGCCAGACGATATTACTATATAATATGCCCCTATGGAATTAGATGAAATCATCGAACAAAGAAGGCAAAAAAGAGCCGCGCTCGAGGCCCAAGGCTTAGCGGTCGACGCTGCGGCTTTCGCCGGCCGGCAGGATATTGGAGCGCTCCTAAGCGATTTTAAGGAGAATTCTAAAGTCAGCGCCGCGGGCCGGATCATGGCTAAGCGCTTGCACGGTAAGGTTTTATTTCTTGACTTAAGGGATGCCACCGGTAAATTACAGTTGTATGTTAAGAGCGATTTTGTCGGGCCGGATAAGTTCGCGGCATTTGAGAATATTGATGTTGCCGATATCTTAAGCGTGCGCGGAGAATTATTCAAGACCCATACCGGCGAGCCGACTATCAAAGTCGAAGACTTTACGGTATTGGCCAAGGCTATTTTGCCCCTGCCGGAGAAGTGGCATGGCCTTAAAGATGTTGAGATTCGCTATCGCCAGCGCTATTTGGATTTAGCTTCCAATGAACAGGTGCGTAAAATCTTCATTCAGCGCTCGCGGATCATTACCTCAATTCGTAAATTCCTTGATGGCGCCGGATACCTGGAAGTGGAAACCCCGATGATGCATAATATCCCGGGCGGAGCAGCGGGCCGGCCGTTTAAGACTTTTCATAACGAATACAGTGCCGAGCTCTTTTTGCGTATCGCCCCGGAATTATACCTGAAGCGCCTGCTCGTCGGCGGGCTGGATAAAGTCTACGAAATCAACCGCAGCTTTCGCAACGAAGGAGTCTCCACCCGGCATAATCCGGAATTTACGATGCTGGAGGTGTATTGCGCCTACGCGGATTATGAAGACATGATGCGCTTGTCTGAAAATTTGATCGTCTCCGCGGCCCGGGAAGCCGTGGGTAAAACCGCTTTAACTTATCAAGGTCATGAGATTGATCTTGCCGTTCCCTGGCAGCGGTTGTCTTTTGCCGATATGGTCCGAGATCGCTTCGGTATTATCCCCGAGGATGCCCCCGAGGTCATGCTGCGCAAGCTTCAGGATAAGGGTTTTGCCAAAGAGAAGACTCGGCTCTCGCGTACCCAGGTGGGAAAGATTATCGAAGATATTCTTCAGGAGGGGATGAGCCTGAATCCCGCGTTTGTAACGGACTATTTTACCGTGCTTTCTCCCCTGGCCAAGACCCGTAAAGATAACCCGCTCATCTCCCAGCGTTTTGAGTTGTATATTGCCGGGATGGAAGTGGGGAATGCCTATTCCGAGCTTAATGATCCGCTGGAACAGCGCCGGCGTTTTGAGGAGGAGATTAAAGAGCTCGACCCCGCCGAGAAAAAGGGCATTGACGATGATTATGTCACTGCCCTGGAACACGGTATGCCTCAGGCCGGAGGTTTAGGCATCGGCATTGACAGGCTGGTGATGCTGCTTACGGATCAGCCGTCGATTCGAGATGTGATTTTGTTCCCGTTGTTAAGAAATGAGAAATAGAGTAGTGAGGTTAAGGTTATGTAGTGAGTTAGGTGGTGAGGTAATGTAGTGAGTGCTTATTTTTCACCCACTACCCACAACCCACTACTTAACCCACCACCTTACCCTAACCCCACTACCAGCAATAGCGACGCAACCATGAGAACCGAATTCTTCATCAGCCTTCGTTACCTCTTGACCAAGCGCAAAGAGAAATTCATTTCTCTGATCAGCGTTATTTCGGTCTTAGGCATTGCCATCGGCGTGGCCGCGTTGATTGTGGTAATCGGGGTGATGAGCGGATTTGACCGCGATTTGCGGGATAAGATCGTGGGGAATTATTCCCATATCACAGTAGTCGGCTATGAAGGGATTAAATCTGCCGAGGCTCAAGGCATTCTTAAAAAGCTGACTTTGATCCCTCACATCACCGGAGTTAGCCCTTATTTGCAAGGGCAGGTTTTACTTAAAGAAGGGAATCGTTATTTCGCGGTCTCGCTTAAAGGCATTGAGCCAAAATCGGAGAGCCAAGTTACCGATGTCTCCAAATATTTAATCCAGGGTGATCTGAATCAGATTGCCGACGGTATAATCATCGGCAAAGAGCTGGCGGTTTATTTTGGCCTCCAACTGGGATCCGAAATCATCGCTTATTCGGCCGACCGTAAGGAGCACCGGCTTAAGGTAATGGGGATATTTGCCTCGGGCATGTATGAATACGATATGAATCTGGTTTTTACCGATATCCCCAAAGCCCAGGATATCTTGGGGCTTAAAGATACGGTCAGCGCTATCGCGGTTAAATTGGATAATCTTTATTTGGCCGACGCCGCGCGCAGCCGTATCGCTGATGAGGTTGGTCCTGCTTATGTGGTCAAGACCTGGATGGAGCAGAATAAAAACTTTTTTGCCGCCCTTAACCTTGAGAAGCTGGTGATGTTCATTATCTTGACTCTGATTGTGCTGGTGGCCTCATTTAATATCATCAGTACTTTGATCGTGTTGGTAGTCGAAAAGACCAAGGATATCGGGATCTTAAAAGCCCTAGGGATGAGTTCGGCGGGCATTCAGAGGATCTTCCAATTCCAGGGGATTATTATCGGTACGCTTGGCACAGGCGTCGGACTGGGGCTGGGTTTGTTTCTGTGCGCCGTACTGAAGAAGTACCAGTTCATTAAACTCCCGCAGGATATTTATTATATCGATAAATTGCCGGTTTTTATTCAATTGTGGCCGGATGTTGGCTTAATAGTCATAGCAGCCATGGCCATTACTTTGATCGCGACGATATATCCGGCATATAAAGCCAGCGCCATGAAGCCGGTAGAAGCGTTGAGGTATGAGTAGTGGGGATATCGATATTTTAGAAACGGGCATCAGGTCATCAGAGTATCAGGGTGTAGGTTATCAGAGATCAGCCTACCTGCCGGCAGGGATATCAGATAAATTTTACCTGATAATCTGATTTTCTGATATTCTGCATCCTGATAGCCTGATATTCTGATCTACGTATTTAACGAAAATTATTGAATAGAATGCTAACAGCAATCAATATCCACAAAAGTTACCGCAGCGGCGCTAAGATCATTGAGGTCTTAAGGGGCGTCAGCGTCAAATTCGCCCCGGGCTCTTTTAGCGCTTTAATCGGCCCGTCGGGCGCCGGCAAGTCGACATTGCTGCATATTTTAGGCGGGCTGGATGCCCCGGACGAAGGGCAGGTTAATTTTGAGAATGAAGACATTTATGTTAAAAGCGACCGGCAATTGGGGGCATTGAGAAATGCGCGGATCGGCTTTGTCTTTCAATTCTATCATTTATTGCCGGAATTTACGGTCTTTGAGAATGTGATGATGCCGGCGTTGATCAAGACGCAAGACGCCTGCCTGACCGGCAGGCAGGCAAGACGCAGGACGCAGGTTAAAGAAAAAGTTCGAGAATTATTAAGTCAGGTTGGGTTAACCGAGCGGCAGGCGCATTTCCCCGGCGAACTTTCCGGGGGCGAGCAGCAGCGGGCCGCCATTGCCCGGGCGCTGATCAATGAGCCTAAGCTGTTGTTGTGCGATGAACCGACGGGCAACCTGGATTCGGCTACCGGGAACCAGATCATGGGGGCCATCAAGTCATTGAATCAGCAATCCAATATGACTGTAGTGCTGGTTACGCATAATAATGAATTGACGAAATTGGCCGATTCGGTGTATCATTTAAAGGATGGAGTCTTAGCAAACTAACACTAGGGTGTCAGAGTATCAATGTGTCAATGTGTCAAAGAAAAAACGAATGACACTTTGATACATTGACACGCTTAGGAGGGTTAAATCATGAAAATCTATATTAACGGTAAATTTTACGATAAGGAGCAGGCGAAAATATCCGTCTTTGACCACGGTTTATTATATGGCGACGGGGTCTTTGAGGGCATTCGGTCTTATAACCGGCTGATCTTTAAGCTTAAGGAGCACGTGGAGCGGCTCTATGAATCCGCCCATAGCATAATGCTTCAGATTCCTTTGACGCAAGAGGCCGTGATTAAGGCGGTGGTGGCTACCCTTAAGCAGAACGGCCTAAGCGATGCCTATATCCGGTTGGTTGTTACCCGCGGAGAAGGCGATCTGGGCCTTGACCCGCGTAAGTGCAAAGGCCGGGCTACGGTTATTATCATCGCCGACAGGATT
>JBFZAQ010000196.1:0-7115 GCA_041308885.1 Candidatus Omnitrophota bacterium
TGGAAGCGCTGAATTGATAGGTATCCGCGGTAATCGCTACTGATGTTACCCGGTATAAAGCGCTGGCCATTTGACTGGCCAGGAATCGGTTATAAATCAACTCGTAAAGCTTGTACTGATCGGGGCTTAGATACTCCTGCAGAGATTCTGCCGGCCGGCCTATCATCGTCGGACGGATAGCTTCATGGGCCTGCTGAGCGTGCCTCTTAACCTTATAGACATTGGGGATATCCGGAACATATTGCTTACCATAACGCACGGCAATATGCCCGCGCACTTCATTAATGGCTTCCGGGGCCACGTGCGGAGAGTCAGTACGCATATAAGTAATAAGACCCACCGGGCCATCCTGGCCGATCTCGATACCCTCATAAAGCTGCTGGGCCACAATCATGGTCTTAGTAGCATTATAATGCAATTTATTAAACGCTTCCTGCTGCAGCGTGCTGGTTATAAAAGGCGCCGAGGGATTACGCTTCTGACTCTTTTCTTTAATATCCGTAACAATGAACTGCTTCAGCTTTAATTCGGCGACAATTCGATCGGCTTCTTCTTTATTTTTTATTTCCGCCTTTTTATCGTTAATCTTATCCAATTTCGCCGCAAATGAACCGGCTAACCGGTTCACCGGCTCACCGGTTAACTTCTCTAGCTCCGCTTCTATCTCCCAATATTCCTGAGGAGTAAACTTCAAGATCTGCCGCTCGCGGTCGACAATTAACCGCAAAGCCACTGATTGCACCCGGCCGGCGCTCAAACCGCGGGCGATCTTCTTCCAGAGTAAAGGGCTTAAAAAATAACCCACGATCCTATCCAGAACCCGCCGGCCAACCTGGGCTTCAATCATATGAGCGTCAAACTCCCGAGGATGATCAAAAGCCTGCTTCACTGCGGAAGTTGTAATTTCATGAAAAACAACCCGCATGACTTTTTTGCCCTTAAAGACCCGCTCTTTAATCTGCCAGCCGATAGCCTCGCCTTCCCGATCGGGGTCGGTAGCGATATAGACGGTTTTCTTATCTTTGGCTTCCTTCTTGAGATCGGTCAAAAGCTTTTTGCGCCCTTTAAGTACCGTATAGGTCGGCTCGAAATTATTCTCAATATCCACCCCCAGCTCTTTCTGGGGCAGATCGATCAAATGGCCCATCGAAGAGACAACAACATATTGACTACCCAAAATCTTACCGATTGTCCGAGCCTTGGTCGGTGATTCCACGACTACAACATTCTTTTTGCTCATCCTTGGGCTTTTTACCTTGCCGGACTTTGACTTAATTTTTGGCATATTGTTTCCCCGGAAGTTGTTTAACCGCTTTTTTTAATTCCAGCATCATAAGGATCTCAGCTGCTTGCTGAACGCTAATTCCCGCTTTTTCAATTATATCATCTATTGCGCAAGGCTGCGAGGAGATAATTTGAAAAACTCTCTCCTCTTCGCCCGTAAACTCGGTATCGTTTATTGCCGGTGGCAGGTACGCCTTATTAGCTGGCGCTACCGGAAATTCATCCAAGACATCTTCTACCGTAGAAACCAACTTTGCACCCTGTTTAATCAATTCATTAGTGCCAAAGGCATTAGCCGAATCTACTTTACCGGGTAAAGCAAAAACATCCTTGCCCTGTTCCAAGGCGTAATCGGCGGTAATTAAAGCCCCGCTGTTACGCGCTGCCTCAACCACTAATACTGACTTTGCCAAGCCGCTAATAATCCGGTTGCGTCGGGGAAAATTCGCCGGCAAAGGAGCAATCTCCATGGGGAATTCGCTGACCACTGCCCCGGATTCACTTATCTGCTTAGCCAGTCCGATATTTTCGCGCGGATAGACCCGGCAAAATCCGCTCCCCATGACCGCGATAGTCCTGCCCCCGGCTTTAAGCGCTGCGGTATGCGCAGCCGTATCAATGCCGCGCGCCATCCCCGAAACAATAGTTAACCCCCGATAAGCTAATTCCCGGGCAAAATTTCCGGCGCAAGAAATGCCATAAAAAGAAGCCTTACGGCTCCCCACGATACCAATGGCCTGCTCATCCTTAAGATCAAGCGTTCCTTTGACGTATAGAACTATCGGGAAATCCGGAATCTGCCTAAGCCATGACGGATATTCATCTTGCCCAGAAGTAACAATGCGCACTCCGTGGGCTTTGGCTTTAGCCAGCTCCTCATCCACGCGCTTAAGCTGAATCTGCGCAATCTTTTGCGCGCATAACTTGGTGATCCCCTCAATCCGCACAAGCAGGTCATAACCAGCCTGGCAGGCCTTCTCCGGAGAACCAAATACTTCCTTAAGCCGCGCCAGCCGCCGGCTGCCGATATCGCCGGTCATGTTCAGAGCGATGAGTGCTTCGTAATGATTCATGTTAGGCCTATGGAATAATGCAGGTCACAAGGACACACGTTTAGTAAAAGCGGGTATCAGGTTATCAGGGTATCAGTGGGTAGATTATCAGAAAATCAGGATATCAGATTAAATTATTCCTGATAATCTGATCTGCTGGTATCCTACCTACTGATATTCTGATACTCTGATATGCGCATTTAAACCAGGCTGCCAGGACACAAGGACACACATCTAGACGCGCGTCTTGGCGTCTTGGCGTCTTGGCGTCTTCTTCTTCCTTGCATCCACAATCTTCAATACCTTTTCTACCACCTGTTTCACCGAGAGTTTTGAGGTATCGATACACTTATCAGCCAAGGCGTAAAATGGCGCGCGCAATTTAAATAACAACTCGACCTTCTGCTTGGGATTAGACACATTCAGAAGCGGTCGATGCCTAAAACCCTGTGTCCGTTTCAAAATTATCTCCGGAGTTGCCGATAAACATAACAACTTGCCAGTTTCTTTCATCAAGATAATATTATCTTTATTGATGACGATCCCGCCTCCGCAGGCTACGATAAAATCATTCTCTTTAGCTACCTCTTTTAAGGTGTGCGCTTCCAGACGCCGAAAATAGGCTTCACCTTCTGCGGCAAAGATATCGGCTATGGCTTTTTTCTCGCGCAGCTCAATTAGATCATCCAAATCCACAAACTGGCGTTTCAACACCTTGGCCAGCTGCCTGCCGACAGTAGTCTTACCCGTACCCATAAACCCAACTAGATAAATATTTTTACTCATGGTGAGCAATTGTAACACGAGGCTGTACGCCTGTCAAATCCAGTTCAAACAGCAGTTATTAATTTCCAATGACCAAATCCCAAACCCCAATGAATGACCAATGACACAATAATCAATTGATTCTAAGGTTTTACCTTATTAATAATACTGCTTAAGATTAATCTTAGCTCGTTACTCTCATCAACCAGCCAATGCAACTCCCTCTTCATCTCATCGCTGGAAGCCAAATTTACCCTCTTTATAAGTCTCAACCAGAACCTAGACTCTCTTGCCTCCTTCCTAGCTATTCCCATCTTATTAATAAAATCTCTTTTCGACAGCGAACCGTCGGCCTCTTCCAGATTGGAGCCTACTGACGCGCTAGAGCGTAATAATTGTCTGCTGTATTCAAAAGCTGATTGCTTCATTGGCAACTTATCTAAAAAAACAGCTGCTCTGGACGCAAATTCCAAAGCACGCTCTTGTATATCAAATCTTCTTTCTCTGTTCATTGGAAATTGGTCATTGGTGATTCATTGGGATTTGAGATTTGGGATTTGGTCATTTACGCGCGGAGTGTGCCTGCCTAAATCGGCAGACACACTCCGCTTTCACTAACCGTTACGATACTCCTTCAATACCGCTTCTTCCAGGCGATCTCTGGCCTCATCGTTGGCCGGAGAAAACAAATCATACCACTTACCGTCCTTGGATTTCTCCTGAGGCCAGCCAAGGAATAACCCGTTCTTGCCTTCGCAGACTCGAAAGCCCTTGACGATAAAATCGCCCAGCGCGATATCGGCAAAGGCCTTGAGCTTAGAATCGCCGTCAAAACGGTGCAAGCGGACTACTTTTACTTCCAGATCCTGCGTCACGTCTATCACCCCCTTCCAGATTGGGTAAATTTCACCCTCACTGTAATAGACGCATGAAAAGGAATTTTCTAACAAACTTTTTTATTATTTTAACAATAAGCTTTCTGGCCCCATTCGAATAAAATCTCAATGACCAAATCTCAAATCCCAATGAATGACCAATATCCCAATCCCAATTGGTTATTGGACATTAGACATTCATTGGAATTTGGTAATCGGGATTGGGGAATTTGCCAGATAAACTTTATTTGATGCGCTTAAGGTAAGCTTGGTAGGAGCGTTGGATGTCGTTGAGGTTATCGCAGCCGAATTTTTCCAATAAGGCCCGGGCCAGCTCGAAAGCCGCCACGGATTCGGCGATGACGCCTGAAGCCTCCACTACGCAAACATCCGACCGCTCAACAGTGGCGCGGGAAGCTTTCTTGGTAGTAATATTTACCGAGGCTAACGGTTTAAGTAAAGTAGAAATAGGCTTCATGCAGGCGCGCATTACTATCGGCTCGCCGTTAGTTATGCCGCCCTCAATTCCTCCGGCGTTATTAGTCTTACGGAAATACCCCTTATTTCGGGTATAATATATAGCATCGTGGCATTCGGAACCCAACATATCGGCATAACCAAACCCTAAACCAAATTCCACTGCTTTTATTCCGGGGATAGACATAATCGCCGCGGATAAACGGCTGCTTAAACGCCGGTCTGGCTGTACATAACTGCCTAGGCCTGCGGGAACACCCTTAGCCGTAACTTCAAAAATACCGCCTACTGTATCCTTATTGGCCATGGCTTTTAAAATCTTCTCACGCATGGCCGCCATATCCCGCTCGCCGCCGATAGAAATAAGCTTGCTGGAAATCTTGATGGCAAATTCGGCTAAAAATATTTTGCAGACTGCTCCGATAGCCACGCGACTGGCGGTCTCCCGCGCCGAGGCTCGCTCTAAGACATTGCGCACATCGCTAAAGCCGTATTTCATAACTCCTGCCAGATCCGCGTGACCGGGGCGGGGATTGGCAACATCCGGCATCTGTTCAATACTGGTATCTTTGTTTTCAACCCATAAACCTATCGGACTGCCTAAAGTCAGCCCCTTACGCACCCCGCAGACTATCTGGGCTTTATCTTCTTCAATCTGCATGCGCTTTCCCCGGCCAAAGCCGTACTGGCGGCGCTTCATTTCGGCGTTAATCCGATCAATATCTAAAATCAATCCTGCCGGCAGACCTTCTAAAATCGCCATTAACGCTTTACCGTGAGATTCACCCGCAGTCAAATAACGCAACATAGCCACCTCTCGCAAATGATTTACCGCTTCTTTTTTCTCAGGAACATCTCGACCTGCTTTATGTATAACTTATAATCTTTAAGCGCCATAGGCAGGGCTTTATGGACTTTCTCGTCATCGATATCCATATATTCGTGCACCAACACATTCCTCATCCCAGCTGAGCCCTTAAGCTTTTCGGCTAAACCCCTGGATATCAAACCCGTATCAGCAGCCTGCAGGAAAGACGCCCCGTAATCTTCCGGCGGCCGGTTATTAGACTCAACTACCACATGGTTATTTATGTCTATGGCACACTCAACAATGAGCTGAATCATCCGCTCGGCGCTGGACTTAAGATAAAAATCCGCCTTGTAGGCTTTCAGGCTCTTCTTCAAAATCGGGCGCAGCTTCTCTAGATACATATTCAGCCGGGCTAGTTTTCGCCGCACCAGATCAACGTCAATCATGATTATTGCGCCTTTTGGATGGCCGAATTGATATAGGCCTGCTCAAGCAATCTAAATTTCTTGGTATCTAAATACCGCGCTAAGGCCCCAACTTTAAAAGAATTAAATAACCCCTTCTTCTTTTCATAAAGCGGTATGCCTCTTAAAGCTACGTTACGCGTGATCATCGCTTCCGCGCCATTTAAAAAGACCGGATCAAATCTATCCCCGAAAACCTCCGAAAAATCACTCAAAATGTTAAAATAATTATTTTTAATAACCCGTGGTTCGCCCAGGATACCAACATCAATGTCGCTCTTAGAAGTAGCAAACCCCTTCGCAAACGACCCATGCAGCACTACCAGCGACAATCGGTATTTCCGGCATAGGCCGTGCAGCTTATTTTTATCGTACTTTAACTCATTCATTTTCTTGGCGTTATAAAAGCAAATGTATTATAACAAGCGACGAACCTTTGTCAAGAAGTAAGGGATTGGCGATTGCAAAAAAAACCCGCATCGGCTCTTGGTTAAGGCCAATGCGGGTTTATAAATAACTCAGAACCCTAACTAACTATACTGAAGCCCCCTGCGCTTCCACGATTACTATCGCTTCTTTGAGATCATCGGGCACGCTGGCTAAGGGATCATGCTCCTCCTGCCAAATACATACGCTCACCAGCGCCCCGGCAATCTCGCTGACGCATAAATCCAGCTGCTGCTTCTGACGCGCAGCCGCAATCACCTCTTTAACCCGCGTTCCCGAAGGCATAATGCCGCTGGCGGCCATCCGGCAAATATCCGCGGCTTCCCGGGCAACGTCAATAGCCTCAAGCTCAGCCTGGCTTAAAAACGGCAAGGAATAATTCAGGCCCTCAAAGCTACCCATAGGCTTATAAGTTGTCGCATCCCCCATTGCCTTACGCCTAAAATCAATACCGCCACGCTTAGTCGCGTCCGCGGTGATTCCTGATGATGCTAGGTTAGACGGCGATTCTTTAGCCGTGTCTTGTTCCAGCAAGCTTCTAAGAACTGACTCTACATTTTTCTTACTGGCATAATGAATAAGCCTCATTAATGCCACTGGATAAGCAACTTCAGGGCTCAATGTTCCTGAGCGGACTTTATTAGAGATTTCCTGCAATACAACATAGGGATTAATCTCAGCTCTTACTTCGTACTGATCATAGCCTTCGCCATTGGATTTACTCGCCCATTGCCCGCTATTTGTTTCTATTAAAAAAAGCAGGGCTGCAAGTTCTTTGATATTCTTTTGACGTACTAACCCAGCTTCAGCAAAAGCGATAATCGTATCGCGTCTGCTGTCACGAGCATCTAGCCGGTCGCGAATTTTATCAAGCCTACTCCTCATATCAGCGGTAGCGCTGCGCAATAATACTAATAGATCTTGGTAGTTTTCGGGAGTA